>NZ_WUJP01001065.1 GCF_009806515.1 Geminicoccus flavidas
AAGAAGGACGCCCCGATGCCGGCCGGCGGCCCCGGCGGCGGCATGGGCGACATGGACTTCTGATCGGTTTCGGCCAATCTCCAAGGACAAGGCCCACGTACAAGCGTGGGCCTTGTCATGTTCAGAGCAAAGTGTCCACAACGAAAGTGCACTATACAATCCATAACGGATCTACTACTACGCAGAACATTCTTAAAAGAAACCTTACATGTTATAATGTCTCTGCAGCCGCCGACTCTGCTTGATGTCTGCACTGGTCGCTATCACCACGGTTAACAGCATGGTCATGGCGCCAATCCAATAATGTGCCGGATGGCCGAATCACGGGTCACACGCGTCGCTCCCGGCACCCGCTCGGCAAGTGGGTGGCCAAGATCGAGGCGATCCGGTTGCTCAACTGGGCGAGAGGTGTCGGTCACGTCGATACTGGTCCAGGTCATGCCGAACTCCTCAGCCAGCACTCAGCGGAGATGTGGATCACCCACGATCCAGCTCCAGCTTGGCAATCCTGCTCATGGAGCCTTCCAAGACGCCGCAGTTGCGCCAGAGTATTTTCGGTTTTGCCGGGATCTTTCCAATCTTTGTGCTGCCTTCATGGCGACCCGCTGCCAATGATGCCACGGTATGCGCAAGACTACCGGCTGCTCAAATGTAACTTCATGCCGTCAATCGACACCTGGTGCCTTAGGCTGTTGCTCAATAGCTCAATGGGTTGATTGGTTCGGGTGCCCAGCAGCCGCGCTGCTCATCCCGACTGTGCAGGCTGCCGTTGACGATCTGGCCAGGACAGCGCAGCCTGTAGTCATGGAAACGGCTGCACATCCTTCCGAGCCGACCGGGCCGCGTGAAGCCTCGGCTGCCGGCTGTGTCGGGCGCCGGGCGGCACTCATGGCCTTCGCCGCCGCCATCGCCGCGCGCGTGGCCGGGGCTGCGGATGAGGAAGCGTCGGCACGGACGGCGATGGTGGCCAGGATCGAGGAGCATGCCCGCGATGTTGCGGGCGAGGCGCTTGGCAGGAGCTGGATCGACCCGCGCATCCTGGAGGTGATGCGCCGCGTGCCGCGCCACGCCTTCGTGCCTCCTGACCAAGTCGCGCATGCTTATGAGGATCGGCCGCTGCCGATCGGCCATGGTCAGACGATCTCGCAGCCTTTCATCGTGGCCCTGATGACCGACATGCTTCGCACTGCAACGGGACAGGTCGTGCTCGAGGTCGGCACCGGCTCGGGCTATCAGGCGGCCGTGCTCGCCGAACTGGTCCAGACGGTGCACAGCATCGAGATCATCCGGCCGCTCGCTGATGAGGCCGAGTGGCGGCTGCGTGCGCAGGGCCACGCCAACGTCACCGTCCATCGCGGCGACGGCTACTACGGTGTGCCGGAGGCCGCACCGTTCGACGGGATCATGGTGACCGCTGCCGGCGACAACATCCCGCCACCCCTCCTCGATCAGCTCAAGCCAGGCGGTTGGATGGTGATCCCGGTCGGCAGCGGCTTCGCGCTTCAGCTTCTGATGCTGGTCGAGAAGAGGCAGGACGGCAGGTTGCGCACCTACCAGACGCTACCGGTAGCCTTCGTGCCGCTCGTACGCGGTTTGTAAAATGCGATCCGACCTCGTCGCGGTCGCCCTCGTCGCGGGGGGCGCCCTGGCGTTCGAGGTGCTCCTGACCCGCATTCTGGCCATCATCCACTGGCATCACTTCGCCGGCATGGTCATCAGCCTGGCGCTGCTCGGCTATGGTGCCAGCGGCGGCGTGCTGGCACCGCTGGTCGACCGCCTGCGCCCGCATGCGGCGCTTGCTTTCGCCGGTGCCGCAAGCCTGTTCGGCATCGCTGCTCTGGCATCGGTCGCCATTGCCCAGGCCGTGCCATTCAACGCCCTCGAGGTCATCTGGAATCCTCGGCAATGGCTGTGGCTGGCGCTGCTCTACCTGCTGTTCGCCATACCTTTCTTCTTTGCTGCCAGCTGCACCGGGCTGGCGCTCGCCTGCTTCGCAGCGCCGGTGGGGTGGATCTACCGGTTCGACCTATTGGGAGCAGGTACGGGCGCTTTGGCCGTCGTCGGCCTGCTGACCATCCTCCGCCCGGATCAGGCGCTTCCGCTCATTGCCGCGCTCGGCCCGGCAGCGGGTGCCATCGTGCTGCTATCGGACCACCGCCACCTCGCTGTCGCAGCCCTGGTCGTGGCGGCCGCCCTAGCCAGCCTTGCTGCCGCAGGTCAGCCGACGCTGCGCATGTCGCCGTTCAAGCCGCTGCCGCAGATGCTCCTGATCGAAGGCACGGAGATCCTGGCCGAGCGCACCAGCCCGATCGGGCTCGTCCAGGTCGTGCAGAGCACGCAAATCCCGCTGCGCAGCATCGCCGGACTGAGCCTAATGAACCGGCAGCAGCCGGCGCCACAGCTCGGCCTGTTCGTCGACGGCGAGGGGCCAGCCCCGATCACGCGCTTTTCCGGCGATTTTGCACCGCTGGCCTATCTCGACGCCACGCTCGCAGCGCTGCCCTACCGTCTTCAGGAGCAGCCTCGTGTTCTCCTGCTGGGACTTGGCAGCAGCGACCTGCTCCTCGCCTTGCGGCATGGTGCGCGCCGCATCGACGTGATCGAGCCGGATGCCATGGTCGCCGATCTGCTGCGGGGCGAGCTGGCCGGCTTCGCCGGTCCCCTGCTGGAGCGGCCAGAGGTCCGGCTCCATGTCGATGCCGCACGTCGCTTCGTCCTTGCCGAGGAGAGCAGCTACGACCTGATCCTGCTGCGCCCACATGCGGCCGACCGCAGTACGCTTGCCGAGAGCTACGCCACCACCGTCGAGGCGTTCACTACCTATCTGCAGCGGCTGACCCCTTCCGGCCTGCTCGCCCTGCCGCATCCGCTCCGCCTGCCGCCACGCGACAGCCTGAAGCTGGCCCTGACCGCAATCGAGGCGCTTGAGCGTCTGGGCGTGGCCCAGGCCGCCCGGCATCTAGCCTTGATGCGTGCCTGGGATAGTGTGCTCCTGCTGGTTCGGCGGACACCATTCAAGACGGCCGAACTCGCTGTCATTGACCGCTTTGCCGAGGAGCATGCCTTCGATCTGGGCTGGTATCCGGGCATGCCGCGCACAGCCGCCAACCGCTTCAACCTTCTGGGTAAGCCCGTGTTCTTCGAAGGGATTGCCACCCTCACCGGGCCAGGCCGCGCAGCCTTCGTCGCGAATTATGCCTTCGACATCCGTGCCGCCACCGATGATCGGCCCTACTTCCTCGACTTCTTCCGCTGGCAGGCGCTGCCGGCACTTTGGGCGTCGGCGCGGCAGGGCAATGCCGGTCTGCTCGACTGGGGCTGGCCAGTACAGTTCGGGACCCTCGGCATCGCCGTCCTCGCCACGCTCCTACTGGTCCTACTGCCAGCCCGGCTTCTCGCAGGCCGCTCCAGTCCAGACCTGCGACGTGCCACCGGCGCCTATTTCCTGCTGATCGGCCTCGGCTTCATGTTCATCGAGATCGCGACGATGCAGCGCCTGGTTCTGCTGCTCGGCCAGCCCGTCTATGCCTTCGCCGTGACCCTCGCCGCCTTCCTCGTGTTCGCAGGCCTCGGAAGCGGGATGGTAGCAAGGCCGAAGCCGGGCGCGCATGATCGCGGCCGGCTGCGCGATGGCCTCGTGCCGGTCGTGCTCGTGATCGCTGCATGCACCCTGCTCCACGGCTTGGCCGGACCGCTTCTATTGGCATCGACTGCCAAGCTTCCGGCGATCTTGCGCACCGCCCTGGTACTGGTGCTGGTCGCCCCCCTGGCCTTCGCCATGGGGCTGCCGTTCCCGCTCGTCCTTGACCGGCTCAAAGCAGCGGCCCCCTTCCTGGTACCATGGGCCTGGGGCGTGAATGGCTGCGCCTCAGTAATCGCCGCCGTGCTTGCCGGCATTCTGACGATGAGCTTTGGCACGCATAGCCTCATGCTCATGGGCGTGCTCGCCTATCTTTTGGCCGCAGCCGCCGAGCGCGTGGTCGATCGCAGCTTGGCCGAGGAAGCTAGCTGCGGACGGTAAGACCTAGTGCCATAGCGCGTCCTCCTGCTCACTGGATAATGCACCATGACACTCCGGGTCCGTACACCTAGGCTCTTCGCCGTGAGGCTTTCGACAGACCAAAGGGCTCTAAGTTGATTTACTTCTGGAGCTGGGCCTCGCCGCGGAACGGCAGCGTCTCCAGTGGTACGCCCGCAGCCGCCAGCTCAACACCAGCTGCGAGTGCTGCCACCACGGCACGCGGCGGTGTGGTGGCGAAGTGCAGCACCGCATGCGCTGCAGCATCGCTGAGCTCATCCAATGCACGATCGTTGTTGTTGGCGAGGTTGTCACAGGCCTGATGATAGCATTGGTCATAGGCCGTGCCAGCGGTTCCGCCAAACACCTGCGCCTGCTCAGGCGTCTTGATGCCCTCCGCACCGGAGAACAGCCCGCCGGCCGGTATGCCCTTGGCAATAAACGGGCCGTAGTCCGAGCGGCCATCAAAGGCTGTTGGCAGCGTGGCTAGATTTTGACTGCGGAAATAGTCGAGGAAGACGCTCTCGATCTCGGCTGAGCCGGCCGGGCCCGCTGGCCCGCTGGCCCGCTGTCCGAACCGTCGCCATCGTACACGAAACGTACGGGATTGGGTGAACCGAGCATGTCGAAGTTAAGGTTCAGGAGGATCTTCTTGAGTTCTTGGGCTGGCAGCTGCTCGACATAGTGCATGGACCCGAGTAGGCCCCACTCCTCAGCTCCCCAGAAGGCGAAGCGGAGCCGGTTGGCTGGGGTGATCTTGAGCCGGTGCAACTGGATTGCGAGCTCGAGGATCATGGCCGCGCCACTGCCGTTGTCGTTGATGCCTGGGCCTTCCGAAACAGAGTCGAGATGAGCCCCGACCACCACAATGCGATCCGCAGCACCGCTGCTTGTCTCGCTGATGACGTTTGCCGTCTGGCGGAGTTCGGAGGTGGCGTCGGTCTTGATCCGAACCCGTACCTGGCCGTCTTGAGCTAGCCGGTGCAGTTCCTCACCTAACGCAAAGCTGGCGCCTAAAACGGGGATGCCAACGGGGGTGCCAAGCGTACCGCTGACGACCTCCTGACGTCCGGTCTGGCCCTCATTGAAGATGATGATAGCGTCATAGCCGGCGGCTGCGGCGTTCGTGACCTTCTGGCCGAAGGTGCAGGTACCACGCTGGACTAGCGCTATAGCCGGCTCCACTGGTGCGGTTGGAAAATCCGTGGGCTCGCATCCGCTGGTGGAGCTGGGTTCAGCGGTCGGCGGAATGACAATGTCGCTGGTCGGCATGATCACGCCTTCCACGCTGCCCGAACCCGAGTAGCGCAAGGTCAGGAAATCGGTGCCGTGAACGTAGGTCTTGGGCCCGGGGCTGAGACGTGCCGCCTCCGAGAGCGACCTCTCCTGATAAAAGGGGAACGGGAAGGGCTGGACCACGACTTGGTAGCCGGCCTCCCGCAGCTTCTGTTCCACGTAACTGGCGGAGGCGTCATAACCGGCGCTGCCCGCGGTGCGCGTTCCGCCATTGGCATCCGCAACCTCCTGCAATGCCTGCTGGTGCGCGCGGATGGCGGCAACCGTGATGACCTCCCGCAGTTTCGAGCTGTCGGTCTGGGCGGCGATCGGTGTCGTCAGGAGCAGGACCAGCGAGGAACTGGCTACGGAGAGCCACGTGGATGACCCGATCATGAGGCTTCTCCCGAGATGGTCCAAACAGCACCAGTATCAGATTTCTTTCTGGTCCGCTCAAAGCCTGACAGCTTGATGCCGCGCTTGGCGACGGGCATCGCCTTCGAATTGGGCGGTGGCGCCGAGCACGCATGACCGGGCTGAACATCCTGCACGATGGCGGCTTCACCCGCGCCTACTGAGGACCAGGACATGGCCATGGAGGTGGGCGGCTGGTCGGCGCGCCAGCCTGCCTTCACCGCATCGGACCCCTCGTTCCCGTCATAATATCAGTACAAATATATAGTTATTGTTGAAATGGTTATAAAACATTCAGGATTATATAGTATTTTATGCGTCAATGTTTAGGTTAGCTCAGCGTACATTTTGACGTTATTTCAGTTATCGGATGGATGCTTATTTATGATAAGCGTGTAGCATCCTGCCAAGGATGTTACGTAGCATAAGCATGTAGCTAGCGACCACATCAGGATAACATTATAGCCTGCTACTTGGGTCAGATAGCATCCTATAAACACACTTGCAACAAGTGCTGCATACACAAGATCAAACACCAGTCCTGCAGCATGTTTATTGATAAGATTGAACGTCTGACCTATCGGAAACAAAATGAAATCCGCCCATGCCAGCGGCACAAGGAGCTTCATTACGCGGCCGAACGTCCGCCACTCTTCTCCCAGAGCCCATGCCACCAGATCATCTGGAATGGCGAATATCGGCAGGAAGATCAAGCTGCCCACGAGGACCAGACGGAACATAGTATGGGTGAAGAGGCCTGCTAGAGCTTCGGGGTTCGTCCGCGCCAATCTGGCAGCTCGGGCAATGTAAAAGTGCGACACGGTCTGTCCCAGAAGACGTGCCGGTGCGAACAGCAGCCGTTGCGCTACAGCGACCTGGCCGGCCAAGCCATCTCCCCAGGCGGCGGCCAGCAGAATCACCGGCAGCATCTTGGTACCGGTGTTCAGCAGCAGAGCAGGAGCAGCATACAGACGATAGGCCCGCTGCCGCCGCCAAGCGGCACGGCACCTCGCCAGCGTCAGTAGCCTCGCATCCCGCCACCAAGGACCTACGCTGACAGAAAGAGCTGCGGCACCAAAGAGGAAGCCCGCGACCTGACCCAGCACCAAACCAGCGGCGCCAGCACCGGCGAGTCCCAGGCCGATGGGGACAATCGCTAACGCTACCCCCTGGACGATCTTGGCCCGGGCAGGGGCAATGGCCAGCTCGGCGCGTAACGCCATCAAGGTCAGCACGCTCATCGCTGCCTGGGCGAAGGCCGCCAGAGCAATGCCCCCCCAAAAGGGAAGATTGGCCCAGATAGTGCCGACGGGCAGGAGCATGATGCCGATTAGGTAGCCCGTGGCGGCCACCGTCAGCGCCAGTCCCGCTGCGGTCCCAATCGAAGTCGCGGCCGTCGCATGGGCAAGTTCCGGGCCGGCCTCCAGCACGATGCCCTGCTCCATGCGCAATGCGGCGACCCCGCCGAGAACTGACGCAGCCGCGAAGAACATGGCGAACACCCCAAACTCATCCGGCGTGTATAGTCGGGTGAGGGCAGGGAGGACGGCCAGCGGCAGGAGTTGGCCAGCAATCGAGAGGATCGAAGATTCTAAAAATGTGGTAATTTTTGTGTTATATTTGAATGGCTTATCAGTCGTCATTAAGAGTCCTTGTGAGATTCCGGAAGCTTCCTTGCACCAGTCTGGACAAGATGCTGCATATCGGCAATAATCTGTCCCATCTTATAAGAATGCCTCAAGAACATTTTCTGGTGGTGTGCGATTATGCGGGTGGCTCATTTATCCACGACTCATTGCCCAGACGATGTTCGGGTGGTCCATAAGGAATGCCGTTCACTCGCGGAGCTGGGTCATGAGGTGACCGTGATCCTGCCCGGCCGCGAGGTGCCAGCCGATCCGGTCGATGTCCGTTTCGATCTGGTCGCAAAGCCCTCCGCGCGGCTGCAGCGGATGACACTTACTGCCCTGATGGTGTTCCTCCGCGCTTGGCGGATGCGGGCGGATGTCTATCACTTCCATAGCCCAGAACTCATTCCGTGGATGTTCTTGCTGCTGCTGCGCGGCCGGCCCATCGTTTATGATGTCCATGAAGATTTCAGTACCGGCATCAGGCGGGCAATCTACCTGCCATACTGGCTAGCTGCTACCTGCGCCTTCGGGCTGCGGGTGCTGGAGTATCTGGCGACGCGCTGCTTTACGGTAGTGATTGCCGAAAAATACTATGTGGAGATTTTCCCAAATGGAGTGGAACTCCTGAACTATCCACGGGTGGAAGATTTCCCAGAACTCGCGGTGCATGAGGTGCCGGAGGCGGACAGCACCGCGCCGGTGATCGTCTACGCCGGCAGCCTTGTGCGCCAACGTGGCGCCCTGAACTACGCTGATCTTGCCAAGGCCATGCCGGAGGTGCGGGTCCGCACGGTCGGCGTCGTGTCCAGTAAGCTTGCCCGAGAAATGCGTGAGCGGGCGGGCGATGCCGCCAATCTTGAGATTGTCGGAGTAAGCCGATGGCTGTGCTACGGGGAGATCCTTGAGGCGTACCGGGCCAAGCCGATCCTGGGCTTGGCGATTTTCCCCGATAGCGACCATTATCGCCGCAAGGAACTAACCAAGTTCTTCGAGTATATGGCCGCCGGCATTCCGGTGGTATGCTCGGACTTTCCGGTATGGCGCAAGCTGATCGAGAGACACGGAGTGGGGGTCTGCGTGGATCCTGAGGACCTTGCCTCGGCGGCGGCGACGATCCGGGAACTGATCGCTGACCGTTCCAGACGGCAGGCCATGGCTGATCGGGGGCGGGCTTTGGTGCTGGAACGCTTCAATTGGGATCTCGAGGCCGCGCGCCTGGATCATCTCTACGTCTCGCTGGTCGCAGACCGTACGACAGTTCCTGCACGCCATCCCAACTCCATCTAGAAGCGCCGCCTGTGCGTACCATGACCATTCTGCCGCGTATCACTTGGTCAGGTGGCTGGCGAGGGCCGCGTCTGTTGCGCGCCGTGTTCTCCTTCGAGACGGCGTTCCTCTTGTTCCTGTTCGCCGGGCGCTACAAAGCCAATCCCTTCGTGATGGCCGTACTTCCGACCGACCCGGTGATCATCTTCGGCGCGCTCTCGATTGCCGCTGGAGTCTGGGTGATCAGCACCGAGCGCCTCTACATCCCCGGTTACATCGCCGTGGCCAGCTTCTGTGTATTCCTGGTCTGGATGTGGATGAGCCTGAGTTGGACACCAGGCTTCGTCTATGCGCGACTGAAGGTTCTGGAGGTCACCTTTTTCGACACTTGGGCGCTAATTGCGGGTGGCATGATCATCGCCAACTCCCGCGAGCGCTGCCAGCGGTTCTTCATCCTGCTGAACGTCTTCGCGCTGATCCTGGCGATCCAGGTCCTGCTCGAATACATCCGGCAAGGGCCAGGTCGAATCATCCTGATCAATGGCGGCGATGGCTATCTAGGCTATGGTCGGGTGTGCGGTTTGGCCGCCATGACCCTGTTCGCCTATCTGGCTGCCAAGCCGCGCCTAATGTCCAAGACGGGCCTGATGATCATGGCCCTGCTCACCTTCTATGTCTGGGTGCTCCTGTTCGGCGGTGGAAAGGGACCATTGATCGCAGCCCTGGTGCCGCTGGCGTTGGTCTTCCCACTGGGCTTCAGCATACGGGGCAGACGGATTGGCATTCAGCGTGGCCATCTCCTGATGATTGGTGGCCTCATCGCCGCCATCGGCGCGATCTTATGGGTGATCTTCGACCCCGACATGGCCGGCAAGGCGACCACCATCAATCGCTTTGCGACGCTCTTTTCCGACAATCAGGGCGTCTCTGACCGCCGCCGGACCATGCAGATCTGGGAGTTCATTACATTGGGCGAGGAGGCCGCCATCTTTGGCCAGGGCATCGGTGCCTGGCCGATCCTGACCTATGGCGCGGATATTCGTCACCATCCCCATTCGCTCCCGTTGGAGATCATCGGCGAGCTGGGTGCCGTAGGTCTGGTCCTGTTCGGGATCACCTGTTTTGCCTGCTTACGTCTGATCACCCTGGAGCGTCTTCGCCAGGATGCGCTCCTGCTCGGCGCTTTCCTGATGACGCTGAACATGGCGCTCAACGCCGGCACCTCCGGTGATCTGGGCGAGAATCGCTATTTGTTCTTCACCATGGGGTTGCTGCTGGTCCGTCCTCTTTGGGGGGGGCGAGCTGCCGCTTTATTCGCCGACACGAGGGATCATGACTGCCCTGATGACAGCGAAGCCGAAAACGACATCACCCTCCCTGACTGGGAGGACGATCGCCAAGGCTTCCTCGCCATACGCCGTCGCCTCAGCCTTGCTTGCGCTGACGATGGTGTTGCTGTGGGGCGGAGCACTGTTTCAAGCAGCACGCTTTGATGAACTTTATCATGTGCTGGCTGCCCGTGGCTGGTTGGAAACCGGCACCTACCGGATCGGGACGGACGGGCGCTACTTGCGAGGAGTGCCAATCACCTGGAGTGTGGCTCAGCTCTTCTGGCTGCTGGGCGATTACCTCTTCGTCGCCCGGTTGGTGAGCCTGATCCCGACCGCCATCCTGGTCCTGGCCGGCAGCTGGTGGCTGAGCACCCGGTTCAACCGTCCGCTCGGCTATGCCTGGGCTACCATCTGCGTGCTCTCGCCCTTCCTGGTCGAGATTGCTACCTTTGTGCGCTGGTATGGCTTGCTTGCACTGCTGGCCGGCCTGTTCCTTGCCTGCCTGGTGGAACTCCTTCTCCCGGACAGATCACCTAGGGACCGCACCATTGCAGCCATGCTGCTGGCGTTTGCCGCAGCCGGCATTTCGGTGCTGCAGCTGGAAATCCTCGCTCCGCTCCTGTTGTTTGGTACTCTCATGGCAGCCCGCTTGATTCTGCCGGCATGGCCAAGGCCGAGGATCGTCCGCGCCCTGCTGATGGTGGGCCTTCTGGCGGGCTTGGCGGTGGTGGCCGGGCTTGCGAGTGGCGTGGTCACGGAGCTGTGGGCAAAGTATCGCTGGTCGGTGCCATGGGCTGCTGACGCCAGCAACGACCCGATCTTCTATCATCGCTATCTCTTGATTTACTACCCAGTTTTCTGGCCTCTGACTGGGATGTTGTGGCTAGCCGGTCGGAGAATTGCGCCGGCTCTTGCAGACTGTGCCGTTCTGATAGCCGGTACTGGATTGCTCTTTCACGCTGGTGCTGGCTTGAAGGCAACCCGCTACATTGGCTATCTCGCACCCTGGCTGCATCTGATCTGGGCGATCGGCCTGGTCGGCCTCTGGCACTATCTTCGGCAGCTGCCGATCGCATGGCCGGCGAGCCGTTGGGGGCAGGCGATCGTCGCTGCAGCTGTCGTCTTTGTCATTCTCGGCAACGCTGCCTCAATCCGTGTTGTTAGCCTAGCTCTCGGGATCACCGTGCCACCGGAACAGCCATCGGCTGACTGGCATGGGGTCGCCCGGATCTTGTCGCCGGAGACGGCTGAGACGGAGTTGATCATCAGCCCCAGCGAACTGGAAGCGCTCGATGCTTTCGGTCGAGCCGACTATGCCCTCAACCATTCTCTTTATGTCGAGGTCCAAGGCCAAGGGCCAGTCACCGTTGATCCCCGCACGGGCGTGAAGGTGCTACGTGATCCTGAGGCACTGCATGCTGTGTTGACCTGTGCGAGGTCGGCGCTGGTCGTCTCCGATACCTATCGCTGGCGGGATCCCGGCAAAGCACCGGACGCCATGGCCACCTACGTTGAACAGGAGCTGTTGGAGATTACCCTGCCACCCGACAGCCATATGCGTGCCTGGCGGTGGGAGAATTTCAAGGTCCAGGCAACAGACTGCTAGCTTCTGCCGGGCTCCCGTTTGGATACAGGCAGCAGATAAAATGGCAGAAGCTAGCAGTCCTTAAGATCCTCTCGTGCTCACGCCACCGGCATTAGGCTGACCGGCAGCATGTGATCGTTGATCTCGGTCCAGGCCATGTTGGTGTCGTAGAGTTTTCCAGAAGCATTGTAGAAACGGCCAGAATTGTTGGCGTTGTCTTCGCTGCTGGTTGGCACGGATTGGGGGTTGCACGGCCATACCTGCGGAATCTTGATCTCCGGCCGGCGCGAGCCGTCCGGCATCAGCGCCCGGCCCTGGCTGGTGTCATAGGTGCCGTCCGATCTCTTCCGGTAGAGGTTGAAGTAGCGGTGCGGGTTCTTCTGCAGCTGCATGGCG
>NZ_WUJP01001066.1 GCF_009806515.1 Geminicoccus flavidas
CGGGTCCAGGATCTCCGGCCGGTTGGTGGCACCCAGCAGGACCAGGCCGCTGCGGCTGTCGAACCCGTCCAGCTCGACCAGGAGCTGGTTCAGGGTCTGCTCCTTCTCGTCATGGCCGCCGGCCAACGGCCCGATCCCGCGCGCCCGACCCAGTGCGTCCAGCTCGTCGATGAAGATGATCGCCGGCGCCTTGGCCCGCGCCTGCTCGAACAGGTCGCGCACGCGCGCCGCTCCCACGCCCACGAACATCTCGACGAACTCCGAGCCGGAGATCGAGAAGAACGGCACCTTGGCCTCGCCGGCCACCGCCTTGGCCAGCATGGTCTTGCCGGTGCCGGGCGGACCCACCAGCAGCACGCCCTTGGGCATCCGCCCGCCCAGGCGGCCATATTCCTGCGGATCCTTCAGAAAGGCGACGATCTCCTTCAGCTCGTCCTTGGCCTCGTCCACCCCGGCGACATCGTCGAAGGTGACGCCCGTGTCGGTCTCGACATAGACCTTGGCCCGGCTCTTGCCGATCTGCATGAGCCCGCCGCCGATCCCACCGCCCATCCGCCGGAGCAGGTACATCCACAGGCCGAAGAACAGCAGCACCGGCAGGACCCAGGACAACAGGTCCGACAGGAAGTTGCTCTCGATCTGGCCGGTGAAGCGGACGTTGTGCTGCTGCAGCTCGCCGGCGAAGACCGGATCCACCCTGGTCGTGGTGAAGTAGCGATGGCCGCTAGGCAGAGGCTCCTTGAACTCGCCGCGGATGAAATTGTCGGAGATCGCGACCTCGGCGACTTTGCCCTCGCGGAGATACTGCTCGAACTCGCTGTAGAGGATCGGCGCGACCTGCTGGCTCGTGGTGTAAAGGTATTGGATGAACAGGATGCCGGCCAGCGCGGCGAGCCAGTACCAGAGGTTGAACTTGACGTCCTTGTTCATGAGCAGCGTTCCTCGCCTCGTCCGCCGCCTGCAGGCGGCTTCAGCCTGCCTGTAAAACTGGAGCGCCACCAGCCGGAGGGCAGGGGGCACGGGCTGGCCGGAACGGCGGCGCGCCGCTAGCCTTGGCCGGCCCGGGCCTCTCTGACCCGGTGT
>NZ_WUJP01001067.1 GCF_009806515.1 Geminicoccus flavidas
GACGGAGGTGGGATGCTGTCGATCGCCTGTCCCTGGTGCGGCCCGAGGGACGAGACGGAGTTCCGGTTCGGCGTGGAGGTGGCGGTCCGGCGGCCGCGGCCCGACACGGCGGACGACCGGGCCTGGGCGGACTATCTGTTCTTCCGCGAGAACCGCCGTGGCCGCCAGCAGGAGCTGTGGTGCCATGGCGCCGGCTGCGGCCAATGGTTCCTGGTCGACCGCGACACCGTCACCCACGAGGTCCATGGCAGCTCCGTGCTGCCGGGCCATCCCTCGGCCGAGGGCCGCCGGGCAGGGCCGGCCGAGGCACCCGCCGGCCATGACGCACCGGCAGCCTCCGAAGCAGTGCTGGGCGGTGCCGGGGAAGCCGCGTGAGCCACCATTCCCTGCGCCTTCCCGCGGGCGGGACGGATCTGGACCGTGCGCGCCCGCTCTCCTTCACCTTCCTCGGCCGCCGCCTGCAGGGCTTTGCCGGCGACAGCCTGGCCTCGGCGCTGCTGGCCAGCGGCCAGCGGGTGCTCGCGCGCTCGTTCAAGTACCACCGGCCGCGCGGGCTGTGGGGCTTCGGACCCGAGGAGCCGAACGCGATTCTGGACGTGCGCTTCGCGGATGGCCGGCACGATCCGAACGCGCGCGCCACGCTGGTGCCGCTGGAGGACGGCATGGCGGTCGGCACCGTCCATGGCTGGCCGTCCGCACAGCGCGACCTGTACGGGTTCGTCGACCGGCTGCACCCGCTGATCCCGGCGGGCTTCTACTACAAGACCTTCATGCGGCCGAGCTGGCACCTGTTCGAGCCGCGCATCCGTAAGATGGCCGGCCTGGGCGTGGTGCCGGACCAGGGCGAGCCGCTGCAGCGCGCCCAGCGCCATGCGCAGGTGCCGCTCGTGGTGGTGGGGGCCGGGCCGGCCGGGCTGGCCGCCGCCAGGGCCGCGGCGCTGGCCGGCCTGGAAGTGATGCTGGTGGACGACCAGCCCTGCCCGGGCGGCCAGCTCCTGACCGATCCGGTCGGGATCGACGGCCAGCCGGGCGATGAATGGGTGGCGGCGGTCACCGCCGAGCTGGCCGCCCACCCGAAGGTGACCCTGCTGCCGACCACCACAGCACTCGGGATCTTCGACCATGGTCTCCTGGTCCTGGCCGAGCGGCGGCGGCTGCCGCGCGGCTTTGCGCCCGAGCGCCTGTGGAAGGTGCGGGCGGGGCAGGTGATCCTGGCGACCGGTGCGATCGAGCGGCCGCTGGTCTTCCCGGACAATGACCGCCCGGGCGTGATGTCCGCTTTGGCCGCGCGCAGCTATCTGGCCCGCCACGGCGTGCTGGCCGGGCGCCACCCGGTGGTCTTCACCGGCAATGCCGCCGGCCGGCGCACCGCCGAGCTCATGGCGGCCGCCGGTGCGGAGCCGGTGATCGTCGACCTGCGCGCCGACAGCCCCCCGCACCCGGAGATCCCGACCCATACCGGCGCGGTGGTGACCGCGGTGCATGGGCGCAAGGGCGTCACTGGCGTGCGCGTGGAGCCCTTGGCCGGCGGGCCGGTCATCGAGATCGCCTGCGATCTGGTGGCGGTGGCGGGCGGCTGGACGCCCGGCTTGCACCTGCACATGCATGCCGGAGGGCGGCTGCGCTTCGAGGACGCGATCGACGCCTTCGTGCCGGATGGCCCGGCCGGAGCCGTCCGGACGGCCGGTGCCGCGAACGGCGCGTTTGCCACTGCCGACTGCCTCCTGCAGGGCCATCGCGCCGGGCTGGCTGCAGCCGGCTCCGACCTGACGCTCCCCGCACCCATGGCAGAGCCGGAGCCGGCCTGGACGCAGGCGGTCTGGCGCAAGCTGGACCGGCCCAAGGCCAGGCAATGGGTCGACTACCAGAACGACGTGACGGCCAAGGACATCGAGCTCGCCGTCCAGGAGAACTTCGTCTCGGTCGAACATCTCAAGCGCTACACCACGCTCGGCATGGCGACCGACCAGGGCAAGACCAGCAATTTGAATGGGCTAGCCCTGGTCGCCCAGCGCCTGGACCGGCCGGTGGCGGAGGTCGGCACCACCACCTTCCGCCCGCCCTACACGCCCGTCTCACTGGCTGGGGTCGCCGGCTCCCGCCAGGGTGGCCTGCTGAGCCCGCTCCGGCTGCTGCCGGCCCATCGGGAGCATGTGCGGCTAGGCGCGGTGTTCGAGGATTATGGCGGCTGGTGGCGGCCGGCCTGCTACCCGAAGGGCGGGGAGGGCAGGCAGGCCGCGATCGAGCACGAGGTGCTGGCGACCCGCTCCGGCGTGGCCCTGTTCGACGGCAGCCCGCTCGGCAAGATCGAGCTGGTTGGCCGAGATGCCGGCGGCTTCCTCGACCGGCTCTTTTACCATCGGCTGAGCGACCTGAAGCCCGGCCGGATCCACTACGTGTTCCTCCTGACCGAGCACGGCAAGGTCTATGACGACGGAGTGGTGGCGAGGCTGGCCGAGGACCACTTCCTGCTCTCGCCATCTTCCAGCCATGCCGCGGGCGTCCATGCCATCGTCGAGGAATGGCGGCAGACCGGCTGGCCGGAGCTGGAGGTGATAGCGACCAACGTCACCACCGCCTGGGCGACCTATGCCGTGACCGGGCCGAAGGCGCGGCTCGTGGTCGAGCGGCTGAAGCTGCCGGTGGACCTGTCCGCCGCTTCCCTGCCGCACATGGGCTGGTGCGAGACCGAGCTGGCCGGCGTGCCCTTGCGGATCGCCCGGGTGAGCTTCACCGGGGAACTGTCGTTCGAGCTAAGCGTGCCGGCCGCTTATGGCCCGGCC
>NZ_WUJP01001068.1 GCF_009806515.1 Geminicoccus flavidas
CTTTATCGCCACCTGGAGGAGCTGGGTGCGCCAGACGGCATGGTGCCGCTCGGCTCCGAGGCCCTGCTCGTGCTGCGCGCGGAGAAGGGCTACGTGCTGGTGGGCCGCGACACGGACGGCAACACCGAGCCGCAGGACCTGGGTTTCACCGCGCCGCTGCGCACCAAGCGGCACGACTTCGTCGGTCGCCGCTCCCTGCAGCGGGTGGCCAGCCGCGAGGCCGGGCGGCTGGAACTGGTGGGGCTGCTCAACACCGTCCCGGACGAGCCGATCCCGACCGGCGCCCACATGTTCATCCGCGACGAAGCGGGCAACCGGAGGAGCCGCGGCTACGTCACCTCCGCCTACCGCTCGCCCACGCTCGGCCAGCCGATCGCCCTGGCCATCCTGGCGGACGGAAGGGCGCTGCAGGCACAGGGTGCGGAAGTCAACCTGTTCCACCTGGACCGGACCTACCGTGCACGGGTGGTGAGCCCGGTCTTCTACGATCCTGCGGGGGAGCGCCTGCGTGGCTGAGGTTTTCGAGCTGCGTCCGCTGCCGCTGGCCGATGCGCTGGGGCTGGCGCCGATCCCGGCGGTCATGGACCTGCGGGTAGAGGTGGCAGCGCTCCGGGCCGTGATCGGCGTGGCGGGTACCCATGGTGCGGCGGGCCTGGGCGAGGCGCTGGCGGACGTGCTGGGCCACCGTCTGGACCCGACACCCGGCAGTGCCGGCGGCCCCGAGCCCCGCTCGCTATGGACCGGGCCGGACCGCTGGCTGGTCGTCAGCGAGCACCTGGACCGCTTCGACCTGGCACGGCGCATCCGCGCGGCGGCACCGCGCGCGACCCTGGTGACCGACCTGACCGACGGGCTGCCGGCGATCGACCTGATCGGGCCGGGCGCCTGGGAGCTGCTGGCCCATGGCTGCCCGGCGGTACCCGCGGATGGTCAGGTCGCCCGCACCCTCCTGGCGCTGCAGCCAGTCACCCTGCTGGCGGATGCCGACCGGGTGCGCCTGTTCACCGACCGCGGGCTGGTGCCGTTCCTCTGGGATTGGCTCGCCCGCCATGCACCGCTCGCGGCGGCCTAGGCAGGGCCGTGGCGCGGCCGCGCAGCACATAAATCCCGGCACCGATCACCAGGCCGGCGCCGACCACGACCCAGACATCCGGCCAGGTGCCGAACAGGCCGATG
>NZ_WUJP01001069.1 GCF_009806515.1 Geminicoccus flavidas
CCGATCAGCGTGGCCGGGATGATCTGGAGATAGGTGAACGGGGTGAGGCTGGCCGGTGCGGCACGCCTGAAGCCCTGGATCAGGCAGAACTGGGAGGTGCCGAACAGGAGGCCGGACAGAACCATGGCTCCCCAGGCTTCGGCGCTGGCAGGGCGCCAGTCGAGCGGCAGCAGGACGCTGGTCACGACCAGGCCGGTGCCGATCGACCAAGCGAGCGTGGTCACCGGATCGTCATGGCGGCCGATGAAGCGCATGGCGATCTGATAGAGCGCGAAGAACAGGGCACAGCCGAGCGGGAATATGGCGGCCCAGGTGAACGCGTCGGTGCCCGGGCGCACCATCACCAGGATGCCGGCAAAGCCCAGCAGCACCCCGATCCAGTCGTGCTGGCTGGTGCGCTCGCGCAGGAGCGGTGCCGACAGCGCCACCACCAGGAGCGGTGCGGCGAAGGTGAGCGCCGTCAGCTCGGCCAGCGAGAGGAGCCCGAAGCCGCCGGCCACGGAAAAGCTCGCCAGCACCGGGAACAGGCCCATCACCACCTGGACCAGCGGCCGGCTGGTGCGGAGCCTGGACAGGCCGCCCTGCCGTGTCAGGACCAGGAGCACCACCGGCAGGGCGAAGGCGCAGCGCGCCCAGACGATCTGCACCACGCTCTGGGTCTGGGCCAGGAAGATCCCGGCCGCGTCCATCGCCGCATAGCCGGTGACCCCGGCGACCACGAACAGGACGGCCCCGAGCGTCAGCCGGGGGGCTGCGGTTCCAGCAGTCATCGGTCGGCAGTCTCGCAGCTCGCTGGGCGGCCATGATGGCCTGGCCGGTCGTGGTCCGGGATTTGGCATGGCGGTGCCCGGCCGTCACCTGGCGATTGGCGTTGTGGCCAATCACAGGCAGGATTCGGGGAACCGGCGACCAGGTCGCCTGCTCAACAAGTTGCCCGGCCCGAATGGAGGAGAGGCGCGCCATGTCGTTGTTCTGCCCATGCTGTGCTGGCCTGTCGCGCCGCCATCTCCTGGCGCTGGCCGGGGCGAGTGCCGCCGCCGGGCTTCCCGGCTGTGCTGCCTATAACGAACTCGCCACCTCCGCGGTCTCGCCCGAGCAGGAGGCGATGCTCGGCGCCCAGGCCTTCCAGCAGATCAAGGGCGAGACGCCGCGGCTGCGCAGCCCGCAGGCCCAGGCCCGGGTCCAGCGGATCGCCGAACGGATCGTGCCGGCCAGCGGGTCCAGCATCCCGCTCTCCGAGTGGGAGATCGTGGTGTTCGACAGCGACGAGGTGAACGCCTTCGCGCTGCCGGGCGGCCATATCGGCGTCTATCGCGGCATCCTCGACATCACGGACAGCGACGACGAGATCGCGACGGTGATGGGCCACGAGGTCGGCCATGTCACCGCCCGCCATGCAGCGCAGCGGATCGGCACCAGCAAGTTCGCCGAGCTTGGCACCGCTCTGTTCGGCGCAGGCGCCCAGGCCTACGGGCTCCCGACGCAAGTGATCGGCCTGCTGGGGGCCGGCGTCCAGTACGGCTTGATCCTGCCCTACACCCGCAACCAGGAACTCGAGGCCGATTCGCTGGGGCTGCGCTACATGGCGCAGGCCGCCTACAACCCCGAGGCAGCGGTGAAGTTCTGGCAGGCCATGCAGGCCAATGCCGGCGCGGACGGTGCGCCCGCCTTCCTTTCGACCCACCCGAGCGGCGAGCAGCGTATCGCCCAGATCGAGGCCATGCTGCCGGAGGTGATGCCGCTCTACCAGCAGGCGACGAGCTGACCCTGCCAGCGCTGTTCCGCCAACCGGCCTTGGCGGTTGTCGACTCGCTGGTTAGCTCATTATACCATCCGCCCAGGCCTTGGATCGATCCATCGGGTCCGGCCGGCTGGTCACGGGTTCAGGGGGGACAGATGAAGCTGCTGCTTTCGGCGCTGGGCGCCGCGATGCTGGTCGCGCAGACCGGCGGTGCACTGGCGCAGGAGGTGAAGGAGATCCGGCTCGGCTCGCCATGGCCCACGTCGAGCACCATTCACGAAGCACTGCCGGTGTTTGCCGAGGAGGTCGAGAAGCTCTCCGAGGGTCGTATCAAGGTCCGCGTCTATCCGGACAGTCAGCTCGGCGACATCCAGGCGCTGATCAACGGCGTGCAGCTCGGCACGGTCGACATGACCTATCTGGCGATCGGCAATGCCGGGGTGCTGCGCGGCGGCGCACCGCTCAACGTCGCCTACACGCCCTATTTGTTCAACACCAAGGAGGATGCCGAGCGGATCGCCAACAGCGAGGTCTTCCAGCCGCTCTACGACGACCTGGCCGAGCAGTCGGGGGTGCGCATCTTCGCGGTGCATGGCGCCCGCTCGCCCCGCGCCGTGCAGAACTCGCAGCGGCCGGTCAAAACGCCGGCGGACCTGGAAGGGCTGAAGATCCGCATCCCGCCGATCGACGGGATCCGCGTGGCGTTCGAGACGATGGGTGCCAGACCCGTCGTGCTGGGCCTGGGTGACACCTACAACGCGATCGAGCGCGGCCAGGTGGACGGGCATGAGAACGGCATCGACGCCGCGGTCGGCTACAAGTGGTTCGAGGTCGCCAAGTACTTCACGCCGACCGACCACATCTTCGAGACTGCGGCCTTCTACGTGAACGAGGGGCTGTGGCAGTCCTTCTCCGAAGAGGACCGGGAGATCTTCCGCAAGGCCGCCGCGACCGGTGGTGCCGCGATGACCAAGGCGGGTGAGGCGGTCGACAAGGAAGGCTACGAGATCTTCGCCGAGAACGGCGTCGAGGTGACCGAGCCCGACAAGGAAGCGTTCCGCGAGGCCCTGAAGGACGTCTACACCCAGTTCGAGGGCACGGTCTGGCCCGAGGGGCTCGTGGCCAAGATCCGGGCCATGCAGGAATAACAAGGCTGGATGGAAGGCCGCCTGGACCAAGAGGCGGCCTTCTTTCTTCTCGGTGAGCTCTCCATGACCTTCGAATCGATCGACCGGCGCGTGGCGACGCTCGCCCGGATCGTCGGCAGCGTGCTCGACATCTTCATCGGCCTGCTCGTCATCGGCCTGCTCCTGTTGGTGTTCTCGCAGTTCATCGACCGCAACTTCATCATGCTCTGGCGGCAGTCGCCGGAGGAGTATGTGAAGATCGGCCTCGCCTGGCTCTGCTTCGTCGGCCTCGCCCGCGCGTTCATGACCGACGAGATCATCCGCATCATGATCCTGCACGAGGTCCTGCCGCCCCGGGTCCTGACGATCCTCGACACGCTGGTGGACCTGCTCATGCTCACCGTGTTGGTCATCCTGGCGGTCAAGAGCGTCACCATGATCCAGGTCGCCCAGTACCAGATGATCCTGGGCACCAACCTGACCCTGGCCGTGCCGGCCTGGGGCATCCTGGTGGGCGTCCTCCTGCTCATTCCCCTGATCGCGTGGCGGATGGTGCGCCGCATCGTGCTGGGAGCCCCGCGGCCGTGACCCTCCTGTTCCTGTCCTTCCTCCTGCTGCTCCTCCTGGGCGCCGAGGTCGGGTTCTCGATGATAATCGCGGCCTGGTTCGGCATCGAGTTCAAGACGGACCGCTTCGTCGACCTGGTCATGCTGCCGACCTCGATGCTGAGCGGCGTCAGCTTCTATGCCCTGGTGCAGATCACGCTGTTCATCCTGGCCGGCGAGATCATGAACCGCGGCGGCATCACCCGGCGGCTGATCGACTTCGCCGGCGTCTGGGTCGGGCGCGGTCCCGGCAGCCTGGGCCAGGTCTCGGTCGGCGCCAACGTCATGATGGCCGGCATCTCCGGCTCGGCGGTGGCGGATGCGACCGCGATCGGCAAGGCGATGATCCCGGAGATGCGGGTGAAGGGCTACCCGATCAGCTATTCCGGCGCCGTGATCGCAGCCGGCGCCCTGATCGGCCCGATCATCCCGCCGTCTATCCCGATGGTGGTCTACGCCCAGATGGCGAACACCTCGGTCGCCAAGATGTTCATGTCGGGTCTCCTGCCGGGCCTGCTGCTCGCGGCCGGGTTCATGGTGATCAGCGCGCTTATCGGCCGGGCCCGCGGCTTCCCGGCCGGCCCGAAGGTCGACTGGTCCACGAGGCTCAAGGTCTCGGCCAGTGCGGTCTGGGCGCTGCTGCTGCCGGTCATCATCCTGCTCGGCATCCGGCTGGGGCTGATGACCGATACCGAGATCTCCTCGGTGGCGGTCGTCTATGCCCTGTTCGTCAGCATGTTCGTCTACCGTACCCTGAAGATCAGGGAGCTGCCCGCGCTGTTCGCCAGTGCCGGCCGGAGCAGTGCAGTCATCCTGTTCCTCCTGGCGGCGGCCGCGCCGTTCTCCTGGCTGGTGGCGGAGAGCCAGATCGCCGACCGCGTGGTGGACATGATCCATGCCATCTCCACCAACCCGGTGATAGTGTTGATCATCATCAACATCTTCCTGCTGCTGGTGGGCCTGGTCCTGGAGCCCCTGCCGGCCATGGTCATCTTCCTACCGGCGCTGATCCCGGTCGGCATGGATCTCGGCATCGACCCGATCCATTTCGGCTGCGTGGTCGTGATCAACCTGATGATCGGCCTGATCACCCCGCCGGTCGGCCTCCTGCTGTTCGTCGTGTCCAGCATCGGCAAGATCCCGTTCATCGCGGTTGCCCGCGAGGTCATGCCGTTCCTTGCCTGGTCGATCGTGGTGCTGTTCCTGGTCGTGGTGTTCCCGTCGCTGGCCCTGTGGCTGACGCTGGGGATGTGAGCATGGGCAGAATCGAACGCGCCGTCTCAATCGCGGACCTGCGCACCCTGGCGCGGCGGCGCCTGCCGCGCTCGATCTTCGAGTTCATCGACGGCGGTGCCGGCGACGAGCGGACACTGCGGGACAATGTCGACGACCTAGCCCGGCTGCGGCTGATGCCGCGGGTCGGCGTGGATGTCGGCACACGCCGAACTGCCGTCGAGCTGGTCGGCGCCACTGCCGCCCTGCCGCTGGTCCTGGCGCCGACCGGCCTGGCTGGCCTCTACTGGCCAGGCGGCGAGACCGCGGCGGCCCGGGCTGCGGAACAGGCCGGCATCCCGTTCTGCCTGTCCACCAACTCGGTGGCGTCCATCGAGGAGGTCGCGGCCGCCGTGCCGGGCGGGGACCGCTGGTTCCAGCTCTACTTCCTGAAGGATCCCGTCCTGATGAGCGGGATGCTGCGCCGGGCTAAGGACTCGGGCTACCGCGTCCTGTGCATGACGCTCGACCTCGCGGTGCACGGTCGGCGCGAGCGGGACCTCCGCAACGCCTTCACCGTGCCGCTCCGGCCGCGGCTGCGCACCGTGGCGGAGGTCCTGGCCCGTCCGGCCTGGCTGGCGGGCTTCCTGCGCACCGGCGTGCGGTTCGGCAATTTCGCGGACGTGGCTCCCAGCTCCGGCTTCAGCAGCATCGCCCAGCACGTCGCCAAATTGTGCGACGCTTCTGCCACCTGGCGGACGATCGAGGCCGTCGCCAGGGAATGGGACGGCCCCTTCGTGATCAAGGGCGTGCTCAGCCCGCAGGACGCGCTGCGTGCGGTCGAGCTCGGTGCTGAGGCCGTGATCGTCTCCAACCATGGCGGCCGCCAACTCGACCACGTGCCCTCGGCTGCGGCAGCACTGCCGGCCGTCGTGCAAGCGGTGGCCGGCCGGGCGCAGGTCATCCTGGACGGCGGCGTGCGGCGCGGCGTCGACCTCGTCAAGGCCCGGGCACTCGGCGCCGATGCCTGCATGATCGGCCGGCCGTTCCTCTGGGGGCTGGCGGCGGCCGGCGAGGCCGGCGTGGCCCGGACGATCGAGGTGCTGCGCGAGGAGTTGGACATAGCGCTGGCCCTGCTGGGCGTGCCGTCGGTGGACGCGGTCAATGCCGACTGTCTGTACCGGGAAGCGCCGGCTGCCTGATCCGGCCAACGAGTGCCCTTGATGCCGGCCGCCCCCGGACGGTCAGCAACCCAGTTCGGGCATCTGGTGGCCGGCGTGATCGACTAAAATGTTTGGTTCCAAGGTGTAGTGCTACATTCAAGCAGCACTCCTGGAAGGACTTGTTATGGGCCAGGTTCTTCGCGGCCGCGCCACCACGACTGAGGCGGTT
>NZ_WUJP01001070.1 GCF_009806515.1 Geminicoccus flavidas
CCCGCTCCTTCATAAGCGTCCTCTGCCTCGCTGCTACCTCGACTGGATCAAGGGCTAACGGGCCCTAGAGGCTGTTATGAACCTGCGGCCAGTCGAGCCGCTCGCTTGAGCATGATGCAGGCAAACGCGACGAGGTGAAGGCCGGCAAGGGTGCTGGCGTAGCGCTCATAGTCCTTCACCGAGCGGCGAAAGCGAGTGTGGACGCCTACATGCCCGCCGGCTCAAGACCCTGCGCGGCCTACGAATTCATCTGCCAGGTCTGGGCAAAAGAGCCCAACCGGTTCAGGCTCAAACCGTCACACCACATCCCGGGACCGTACAACTAAAAGTAGCGGCCTTACAAAGCCTGGCTTCAGGCAGGCTAAGGCTTTGTCAGCAGCTGACGCACATTGTCTTAAACAGCGCTTGCGTGCAGGCCCAGTCGGTGACGTTGCCGTTACTGACGCACTCCTCGTCCCATTCCTCCCAGCACTGCTGATCCTCGCCGTCCCCAGCGCAGACTCTACGCCGGTTGTTCTCGGGACAGCCTGGGTCACTCCACGTGGTACGGGCACCAGTGCAACTACCACCTTGGCTGAACGGTGAGCAACCGATGGTAATTGTAACTGAGTTGGAACCGAGATGGGTATTGGTCAACGTGAAATCGGCTTTGTTCCCGCCTTCACCAAACGCATTTTCCCAGAACACGTGCGGCGAATGCTGCCATACATCGTTGTATCCGCCCCAGTAGTAATAGGCATTGTTCGGACAATACAACGCCCAGCCCTTCGTCTCGAAGGTTTTCAGACCGACCGTGACCGACACCTCCTGACAGTTCGGAACAGTATTGCCGTAGGGGTCGACGCATGGGTCACCTGCCTGCCCGCTGCTGGGTAACAGGACCATCAAGCTCGTCAGTACGGCAAAGCCGACGCCAATTCGCAAAAGACTGTCGTTTTTCATTGCGTTTCTCCCTTGCCGCACGTTCAGCTACGTCCTGCAGTTGGGTGATAGCCACGGTGGGTCATGCGGCCTGCCAACTTCGGGATAATGCTTGAGCAGCCAAGGAGCACACGGCTCTCACCTGCTCTGTGGCCGGTCTGCTCGTCCAACCTCACAACAGCGCCGATGTCGCGCCCCTGCTTGTCCTTGATGGAATCGAGTAGCGTCGCATGCATGCCAGGGCTTGTCCTGACGTCCCAGTTCCAGAAATAGGGCCTTCTTGCCGGGCACTGGACACGCGCAATCCGATCGTCGCCTCCGGCGACCGGATTGACATAGAAAATCACTGTCTCGCAGTTCGGCACCCGTTTAGATGTGATGCCGGTGTGACACTGCTCGGTAGGTCCACGTGGCTCCAAGGTCGATGCCTCTGCCACGGAAACTGTGGCTACCAATAGTGCGGTACCAAGTGCCGAGCAGACCGACGTCATGGACACGGTGCCACGCCTGCTCGGCATAGGTACCCACCGCATGGCATTTTCTAGGACCATCATCATTGATAGGCATTTCCACCAGTAAGATCGGCACATCCTGACCTTCGGATGGCGGCTCGTATCGTGCAAATGTATCTACATCAGTCAATAGCATGATCCTCTTACTCTGTCGAAAGCTACGCTGCGACAGTCATGCGATCTATCCCGGGTGGGTATGAATGCTTAGTATTTACGCTTTACACGCGTATTCGTGGTAACCGTACAAAGTTGAGTGCCACTGCGTCTGACCAAGCATGCTCAACTGGTCGAACTAACTCATGCTCGTTGGCGGTGCAGCTCCTGCAAGATCTACAGCCCGGGCGCTCTCACATCACCCTAGAGGACCTCCCGCAGGTGGTTGCAGTGGCGGTCAAGGCGGTTCTTCCTGGAGTGGAGGACGTGCTGGTTAGGCCGGCATTTGATGCGGCCGTATGGCGTGAGGTGCGAGGGCTTCAATACGGTCGGACATAGCGGCAGCGTCACCTGCGTAAAGCCGCAGTGCCTCGCGGACCCAAAGGTTTGAAGCGGCTACAGTTAGCCAATCTAGCTAATAAGCCGCTATTTCCA
>NZ_WUJP01001071.1 GCF_009806515.1 Geminicoccus flavidas
AGAAAGACCTCTGCCGGCGGGAGCAGCCATCAGGAGCAGGTCTGGCAGTCGTCACCGTGATGGTGATGACAGCCCAGCAGCCGGGAGGGTGATCAAGGTGGCTTCAGTGGGCGAACTCGCGTAAGGTGGATCTGACTGTCATACTCTGATGCACAAGGCACACAAGTTCGCCCTGCCGAGTACTCAGCGGAAGTCATCAGCGGACTTACTGCTGTTGGCTGGTACTATCCTCACCGCTGCCGAGGTTGGTGCCGTCGGCGCCTCCATTGCCCCAGCCGTTATTGCCCTTCTGCTTGGCGTGACAGGATCGCATGTGCAGGTTCCCGTGGGATCGCCTGTGTTGAAACTGCCAGTTGTGACCAGAAGCGCAGATGCCGCGAGCAAAACTGCAAGTGTCTTTCCGCCAGACACCAAAACATGGTCCTTAATGATGCTGACCTAACAATCCATAGGGCTATGGTTACGAGCATTACCACTTCCACAAGTGCGCAAGGTATATTTGAAGAAAGGAAGCTTCATTAAAATCTCTGTGTTTCTTCGAGATTTCCATTAGCCTCTGTCCTGCTCGACTTCAGCTCTAGGGGTGACCAACAGCGGAGCTGGAGGGGCGCCTCGGCTTGACCGAGCTGCGGATCGCCCGGCTGGAGGCGAGCGGCAGGATCACCCCATACAGCTACCCCGAGATCTCATAAACCCGCATCAGGAGCGTCGGGAAATACTTCATAAATATCTTGACAGTCAGTCGGTAGTTAACCAAATCAATGAAGCACAAATGACTTTGCCTGTCGTCAAGGCGACAACTCTAATAGGCGATCTGATCCAGACCTCCGCTGACCAGCTGGCGGTCGACACGGACCCATGTGGCAGGTACGGCCGATCTCCTGGAGGTGACGGGCGACGTGGATCTGGCCGGCACGGTGCAATTCATCCCCTGACGCTCACGCCCACCCCAGTCACGGTGCTGTCCGCGGGCGATGCGCTGGGTCTCGACCAGGGCCTTGGTGCTGTCCAGCCACCTTTTCACCTTCATGCTGTCGCTGGGCTCGGATGACCAGTCGGTCGCGGTCACCCCGTCCGCCGACTTCCACATCGACGACGACTGCTTGAGCGACGGGCAGAAGAGCCAGGAGACCCATCTGCAGCGTCTATGGACGGCGAGAACCGGGCAGCTTCGCCACCGGTTCCGCCAGCTGGCCAACGAGGCGTCCATCGACAGCGCCAGCTACGGCCAGGCCCTGAACGGGCTGTCCGGCCAGACCTTGAGCGCCATCGGCGCATCCCGTCATGGCGCCAACCAGCGGTTCGTGGCGGCCATGAACAGCTGCCTGGTCTTCGAAGGTGACGGCACTCAGCAGCACGAGCGGGACTGCGGCTGGGTGCGGACGAGCGGGTGCGGAAGCGACCGGAAGGCCAGCGGCGATCAGCTAGGCTTCGACGAGCGCTCGGTGCCGCTTCAGGCGGGGGGGGCAGAAGGAGATCGCCGATGGCTAGTTCGTCGGCGGTTCGCTGGCTTACGAGAATAGCTCGCTGAACGCCAAGCCGGGGGGCCGGCAGTGCCCGTGGTGACGGGGTGCTGGCGGGCCTGCTGGTCAAGCGCCAGCTGGGCAGCTGGTTGGTCTCCGGTGCCCTTGCCGGCGGCTATGGCTGGTATGACAGCAAGTGCTATCTGACCTGGGCCGCATCCGGCAGACCGCTTCGGCCTCGCCCGAGACCCAGCAGCTGGGCTTGTCCACCCGGATCGCCTACCAGCTGCCGTTTGCGAGCTAGAGCATTTTCCAATCAGGCTGCATCAGCGTCATAGCCAGCGGCGGCGAAGTAGTTGGCGCATCCTGCGGGCTGAAGGCACTCACGGCAGCACCGATGGCAGCCCACAGGCCGTCGACGCTGCGTTCGGCGGCCTTGCGCAAGATGGCCTTGAGCTGGGCGAAGGCGTTCTCGATCGGATTGAAGCCGGGGCTGTAGGGCGGCAGGTAGAGCAGCCTGGCGCCGACGGCTTCGATCGCTGCGCATATACCGGCGCCTTGGTGGCTGCCGAGATTGTCCATGATCACGATGTCGCCGGGCTGCAACTCGGGCACCAGCACTTGGTCAAACAGGCGCGCGATGTCATCGGCAGATGCGGGGTCTGTGTCGTGGCTTATTGATGCAGGCGCACGCGGAGGTGGGTGATCGTCAGGCATGGAACATCTTCCAAGAACTGGAATATGCCACTCAACCCGCCGCACCCGCCAAAGATCCCACAACAGTCTCAACGCTAGTCACTAATGGTCGGCTTATATTTGGCGACGGAACCAGTGCACGTGCTTCGGCTTTCGCCACGACGCACCACCATGCAAAGCCCGCCTCCATGTCTCAGTTTGAACGGCTAAACCAGTTTGACTTCATCGACGAGTGGCGCATGGCGGAGCGTCGAAAGATCCTAAAGGAGTTCGACAGGCTGCTTGATGCTGCAGGGGATGACGCGCTGGAGGTCCGTGCGCTGGAGGCCATCCGAGACAGCAAGATCATTGCGGTCGAGAAGGACGCGCTCACGCAAAAGTTCATTGCTGCAGCGGTGGCAAAGCGGCTGGACAAGGTGTGGGGCCAAAGGAGCGGCCCGAGCTAGGGGTTGAGCCGCCACTCACCCTAGCGCAACGAGTGATCCGCTACCGGCATGGCCCGTAGATGCAGTAGGCTTGTTGCGGCCGTAGAACCGGCGACGACCAGCTGAGCGGCGCGCCAAGGGGCCAATGTGCCTTCACCGAAATGGCATTGTGGGCCAGCGCCAACGCTGCCTCGTTCGGCGCAGCCGGCTACCTGCTTTACCGGTGGTCCCGCCCAGGCAGCGTCCGACGGGACGAGGCGACTGAGCGGGAGCATGACCGCCTAGCACCAAAGATTCAGCACTCAGGCGGCCTGTACTCACTTCTTGCCGACAGCCTCGCGGATGCTGTCCTTCATACCGCCGACAGCGTTCTGCATGCGCCCTTCGTTCTTCTCGGCATTGCCCTCGGCTTCAGTCTTGGCGTCGCCGGTGGCCTTGCCGACGGTTTCCTTCACCGAGCCCTTGATCTTCTTCGCAGCGCCCTCGACGCGGTCCTCGTCCATGATCATCCTCCGTTCAGAACGTGGCCTCGCAAGGAGGCAGGTCCAGACAGAACCACAAGACGATGACCAAGTTCCGCAAGTGCTTAGCGCTGGTGATCCGGTAGCATGAAGATCTCGACGTCCGGAGGTGGCTCTGGCTGATGCCCCCGTAGCATCTCAGCGACGAACTCGATCAGCCTCGGCAGCCTGCCAGTATCATAGGGCTTGCGGACCACGCCCCAAGCGACATGCGTCTCTGAACGCGCCTGGGCGGCCTGGGCAGTCAGGAGGAACACCGGTGTGTCATACTGCTCCTTCAGGTGCCGCGCGATCACCCGACCATCCCCACCATCCCTGAGGCTCAGGTCGATCAGGGCAACGTCGGGCCGCTGCGCCTCGCACAGGCGGAGCGCATGCTCGACATTGTCGGTAGGACCGAGCACGCGATGCCCTGCGACCTTCAGGGCCCGCTCAATGGCCATGGCGACCATGCCTTCGTCCTCGACTACAAGGATCAACATCTTCCACACTAGTCCACGAAGCGTAAGCTGCCTGCAAACAGTGCAAGAGTAGCTAAAGTTGCAAACTACATGTGAGTTAGAACGCCGCTTGCATGGACCATTCTATTATGACGAACAGCTCATCTCTTCCCTGATCCTCCCCCGTCCGCCACACATCTGGCACTTCAGCCGTGGCTCCAGGGCCGGCAGCGTCTTATCCCGTCCGTACTTCTGCACTCATACGTCCTTGATCGGGGAGCCCCGCTGGCAGTGGTAGCACCAAGCCTCGATGCGAGTGGGCGACGGAAGCTCGTGAAGGCGGGCGAGGCGCCCGTAGATGGCCATCACCTGGGCGCCATGGCGATGGTGAGCCGGTTCGTGCGGCGACTGCCGCACTTCGAGCAGACTAGGTTCTGTCGCCAAAGGCTGGGCTTGTAGCCATCAACACAATGCGGACAGTAATTGAGTATATGGGAGCGCAAGCGCCCGCACTGCGGATGCTGCGGCAGCGTCATCGCCAGTGGCTAAAGGATATTGCATCGATCCGACCAACTGCGCTTGTTCCGCAGCGATCCGGGCCGCATTGACGTAGTCCACACGTGCAAGGCATGTCGCGGCATCCCCCAGACGCCTGGCACCGACGCGCACCGCGAAGTGGATCAGGTGCCCCCGCAATTCGTCATCGCAGCCCGCCTCGACCAGTGCCGCCAACCGCTCGGCGGCTTCACCATTGCCAAGGCTTCCCGGCGCCACCTCGCGATCGCCCTCCATCGACAGCCATTGTATTGCGGTGGGCAACGATGCCCGGATCACTTCGTCCGCTCGCACCTCTCTCACGCGCCTGAAATTTGTTCTCATCGTGAACGGCTCGCCGTAGCCGATTGTCTCGGCTCGCCATGCTGCCATGAAATCGGCCAGCGGCAGTGTCACGTAGGGATAGCCTTGCGGGTCGTGCATCAGAACACGCGTGTCATCAGCGGCGAGGACAACGAGATAATGATCAGCACCGATCGGTCCCGTCTTGCCCGGCTGGTGCCGCAAATGCCCTATTTCTAACGGGCCGACCCAGACCGGCCCTGCCTTGAGCGCCGCTATGAGCTGCTTGAGAGCATCCGTCGCATTCTTTCCCTTCCTGATTGTCGACATCCACCCTAACGCAGCCAGCGCCTTGTCAAAGCCGGCTTCTGGGGTCCAGCCGTACGGATCAAAGAATGGCACGGAGCCGCCGGTCAATTGCATGCCGAACGGGCTACCGGTCACGAACTCAATCACAGCCGTTGACGGCGCGTCCTCCCCGAGCATCATCGCGAAAGAATTTGCATAGCAATAAGGGCCAGAGCCCACATAAGGGAAATGCAAGACTATACTCCCAGAATCGCATCTGAACACTACAAGAGCGAGAATTCCCAGAAATTGTCAAATCGTCCGGCGCCACATTTGCATTATTTGTGATTGCTACCGCCGCTTTGCGGCGGCGTCACGGCATGGTGGCCAAATCAAGGTCGAGGCGAGCTGGACGAAGGCGAGATGGTGGGCGTCGAGCGCACGTTCCAGCCCGCGTCCGACGCCATCCGCGCAGCGCTGCGACGATGCAGCCCCCAATCCCGGCGGCGGTCCAGCGTCGTAGACGGCGCCAGGCGGTCCGCCAGTTCATGAGGTCTCCGGGAGGTCGCACCAGGATGCTCCAGTGCGGGCCAGCCAGAGGACGGCCTCGATGAAGCGCCGATGATCGCGCGCGGGCCGCCCGGTCCTGGGCTTCTGAAACGGTAGCAGCGGGAAGAGCCGACGCACATCGCGTCGGCCAGCACGATTCTGATCATCACGGGCCTAGGTCGTGTCGCCGAAGCTGCGCAGCCAGACCATCAGTGAAGCGATCTGGACGAAGGCGAGGTAGTGGGTGGCGAGCTTGTCGTACCTGGTCGCGACGCGGCGGAATTGCTTGAGCTTGCCGACCAGACGCTCGATCCGGTTGCGCTGCCGGTAGGTCGTGCGGTCGAAGTCGGGGTTGTGTGGCTGGTCCATCCGGTTCGGGATGATCGGGACGATCCGCTTGAGCCGCAGGGCGTCGAGCAGCCAAGCCGCGGAATAGGCCTTGTCGGCGATCACGGCCGCCGGCTTTCAGCGTGGCCGGCCACGCCGACCGGTGCGCAAGGCTGCCTGTTCAAACAAGGGCTCCACGCCCAGCAGATCATGACGCTCGCCTCCGGTCAAATGCAACGCCACCGGTCGGCCATGGGCATCGGCGCGAAGATGCAGCTTGGTCGAGAAGCCACCGCGGGATCGGCCAAGTGCCTGCTCGCCTGCCGACCTACGTGCTCCTGCGGCACAGGCATGGACGCGGATAACGGTGCTATCCAGCATGTGCACCTGCCAACCAGCGTCCGCTGCCACGGCTCGCAAGCCACCCAGAATGCGGCTCCAGATGCCGGCTTGGGTCCAGCGCTGGAGCCTACGCCAAGCCGTACGCCAGTTCATCAGTTCAGCCGGCAGGTCCCGCCAAGCCGAGCCGGTGCGAGCCAGCCAAAGCACGGCCTCGATGAACCTGCGATGGTCGATCGAGGGCCGCCCGGTCCTAGGTTCTTGCGGCGGCAACAGGGGCTTGAGCCGGATCCACATCACGTCCGTCAGCAGGGTGCGTATCCTCACCCAGCCCAGATGCGATCACGTCACCCGTTCACCAGCTTTGGCGACAGAACCTAGCCCTGGCCAGATTACCCCGTCCAGATCCCGATCAGGGCGCTGAATGCCACTATGACCAGGGCAGCATTCACGGTGATCAGGATCGGCGGATAGATCCGCTTGGTGTCGCCCTCTGGTGGCAGGGACCCGGGATGCAGCACCTGCCGCCAGACACCTGCCCCGAAGCTGAACGCGCTGAGCAGCACCAGCACCGTGCCACCTAGCAGGATGGTCCACTCCGGGACATGCCCTTCCAGCAGCTTGCGCGCACCCACACCGCTGGCGAGTGCGGCAAGGCCGGTACGTACCCAGGCAGCATAGGTGCGCTCGGCGGCAAACACGGTTCGATCCGCCGCCAAGGTGGTGCGACGATCGGTAGTCTCCAGTTCCTGCCGTTGCTGGCCCTCCACCACCTTTTCCTTCACGCGTTGCGTTCTGGCGGTTTCGGCCCTGCCTTCTGACCTGGTACCTGCTGCCAGGGCCAGCGGCCCTGAATCTCGACCTCGAGCGAGAAGCTGAGGAAGGTTCGGATCAGCACAATAACAGCTAGGACCCCAAGATTCTCAAGCGTAGGATCAACCGCCACGGTGCCGATGATGTCGGCCGCCACCAGGAACTCTAGGCCAAGTAGGATGGCGCGGCCTAGGCTGGCCCGAAAGGCGTCGTAGACGACAGTCGAACTGCCAGAGCGCAGCAGCCGCCACAAGTAATGCAAGGTGGCGGCAACGGCGCCAAGCACAATGACCGCGACACCGACGAACTCGATGCCACGAGCCGCTCCGTGCAGCCAGATCTCCAGCCAATCCGGAACGCGCGGCAGCAGCCCCTGGGATCCGGCAGTTGCGATATCCTGCGCCCAAACGGGTGGCGGCAGGAGGAAGATGCTCACTGGCAGAACGTGCCAGACCGGCACGAGAAATCTGCAAGCTGGTGTCATCTAGTCATGACCATGAGTGGCTGCCGAGCGTAATGATCATGGTCCACACTGCTACAAGCTGGAACATGTTGCGACGACTGAACTAAACCGCCCATTGAGCGTTTAGAACTCAATGACCGAACCGCCATGTCGAGTTGAAAGCTCACAGGCCTCAACAACGTCCAATCAGGCCGAGCCGGAGCAGCTTAACAACATGCCGGTCCGGCCATGTAAGATTGATGTTAAGTCCGAGTGGTGCGATTTCCAGACGTGGTCGTGCCGGTAGTGGTCGTGGTGGTCGTGCGACCGAGGGGGCCGCTGGGCAGCGGGTTCAGCCCCATGCGTGCGGTAAGCGTCGGCTCAACCGCGCCCATGCGCCCACCGAACCAGGCGGCAATGCCACCCAGGATGAGGCCGATGGCGCCGAACAGAGCACTGTAGGACACCGCACTGGCGGCTGCATCCGCGGCTTCCGTCGCCTGCTGCTGTGCCTGCTCCACGGACTGGCGATACTGCTGCTCGTACTGCTGGACCTGGGTGCGTGCCTCTTCGACCGGCACGTTCTGCGCCCGTGCGATGGCCTGGGCAGCCCGCTCGCGGGCATCCTCTGCCTGCTGCTCGTTTCCGGTGACGGCGGCACGCACGGCGGCGACCGCCGCATCGCGCAGGGCGGCCGGGTCGTTGCCGCCGGTGGCCCCGCGGATCGACTGCTCCACCGAGGCGAACGGATCGGTCACGTCAGCAAGATTGGGGGCTGCCACTTGGGCAGCCGTCTGTGCCGTTGAACCCACCGTGCTGGCAACGCCACCAAGCGCGCCGGTCATGGTGCGATAGGCACCGCC
>NZ_WUJP01001072.1 GCF_009806515.1 Geminicoccus flavidas
CAGAATGCCGCCCACGGCCGAGGTGAGCAGGTAGAACACCAAGAGCGTGGTGAGCGCCCAGGCGGTCAGGCCATGCCAGCCGGCGGTGGATTCCTTGGGCTTGCCCGCCAGTCGCCCTGCGGCATAGCCGCCGGCAAGGGAAGCCAGGATGCCGGACACTACGAACCACAAGCCAGCACCGATGGAGAAGGAGGAGGCCGCCGGGTTGTCGCCGGTCGCGGGATCGAGCACCCCTGCGCCAAAGCCGATGCCCAGCATGTTGAGGATCAGCTGGGTGACCAGCGCCACCACCACGCCTGCGAGCACCGCCCCCCAGGAGATCTTGTTGATCATGATGGTGCGGGCATCGTCGGCCGGGGTCGCCGGGCTCATGTGTGGCGCGTCGTAGTCACCACGGTTGCGCGGCGTGTCGGGGTGGTGGTTGGTCGCCATCGGCGGCTCCGTTCAGAAAGGGGCTGGCATGGTGTAAAAAGAAGGCCGCCCAAGGGACGGCCTTCTGCGGTCAGGTCTTTTCGCGCGGGAGCGTAGGGTCGGTGCTGCCGAGGCCATGGCCGGTCCGGTCATCCTCGATCTCGACGTCCATGCTGCGCACGGTGTCGCGGACCGTCTCGGTCTGGGTCTCGACGTCCTTGTGCAGGGCGATCTCTTCTTTCACCCGGGCAGTCTTGCTGACCACTACCTCTTCGCCGCGCTCCACCGCCTCGATCGTGCGCTCCTGGAAGGCAGCCACACCGGGCACAACCTCCTGGTCCACCGGCCGGCGCTCGATCGTCACCCGCTCCGAGTGCAGGTCGACCTGCTCTTC
>NZ_WUJP01001073.1 GCF_009806515.1 Geminicoccus flavidas
GCACCACCTGCAGCTCTTCCTCGACGCCTACAACCACGCCCACCGCCTGAAGACCCTGCAGGGCCTCACGCCCTACGAGTTCATCTGCAAGACCTGACGGAACAGCCGGCCAGGTTCACCACAGATCCCACCCACTACATCCTGGGACCGAACAGCTAGTTTGCGCCCGACCGCGCAAAGGCGGCCCCGCGCTTTGTGGTCGTCCGAAGCGGCGCTGGGAGTGGGCGTCGTGCGCCAGCACATCGGCCAATCGCCGAGATGGGCAATGACCGCCGCTTGGCAGATTTCGCACCGGTGACCAGCCGCCATGCGCGCCAAGGAATACGGCTCGGCTTCCCGACGCCAATCAGCGGATCGTCGCGCGGGCTGGAACATCGGTCGTGGCCGGTTCGGCAGGGTAAGGTAGCCAGTGAGGCGCCGCAGGCGGCCAACCGGTTGCCCGGGCCAATCCGCCTGGTCGTGTGCCCGCACGCCTGCTTTGATCACCGGCAGATCCGCGAGGACCACGGCAAGCGCCCATTCCCCGGCAGCCGCGCCCGATGCGGCACAGATCGGGCCGCGGCAGTCCAGGCACCATCCTCAGCCACCGTCCGTGACGGCCTGTCGCCCTGGCGAGGCGGCGGCGCGATTACCGGCGATAGCGCTCGCGCAGCTCGATCGCGTTGGCGTGGGCGTCAAAACCCTCGTAGCGGGCCAGCCGCCTGGCCGGCTCCGCCAGTCGCTCATAGCCTTCGCGGGTGGCGTAGCCGATGCCGGTGCGCTTGAGGAAGTCGAACACCGAGAGCGGCGACCAGGTGCGGGCATGGCCGCCGGTCGGCAGTACCGCGTCCGGACCCAGCACGAAGTTGGCGATCACGATCGGGGTGTTCTCGCCCAGGAGGATCTCGCCGGCGTTCACGATGCGGTTCATCAGCGCCATGGGCTCCTTCGCCAAGATCTCCAGGTGCTCCGGCGCGTACTCGTTGACGAAGGCGATCGCATCGTCCAGGTCGCGCGCCACCAGGATACCGCCGCGCGGCCCGGCCAGCACGGCCTGGGAGAAGCCCACCCGCTGCTCGCCCATGCGCGCCCACAGGTCGGGAAGCACCCGGGCGGCCGCCTCAGCGACCCGGCGCGACGGTGTGACCAGAAAGGCCGAGCTGTCCGGGCCGTGCTCGGCCTCGATCAGCAGGTCCAGCGCCGCGATCTCGGGATTGGCGTGCTCGTCGGCCAGGATGATCGATTCGGATGGGCCGGCCGGCAGGCCGGTGTCGATCCGGTCGGCCAAGTGCTTCTTGGCGGCCACCAGCCAGGGCGAGCCGGGGCCGATGATCTTGGCGAGCCGGGGCAGGCTGTAGGTACCATGCGCTGCCGCCGCCACCGCGACCGCACCGCCGGCCTTGTAGACCCTGGACACCCCCACCCGGCGCGCCGCCACCAGGCTCGCAGCATCCACCCCGCCCTGGGGCGTGGGCGGGGTCAGGATCACCACCTCGGGCACACCCGCCACCACGGCCGGGATCGTGGTCATCATCACCACGGACGGAAAGGCGCCCTTGCCGCGCGGCACGTAGCAGCCGACCGAGGGGATCGGCAGGTGCCGCTCGCCGGCGAACGCACTCGGGCGGATCTCCTCCAGCCACATCGGCGGGGGGAGCTGCTTTTCGTGGAAGTGCCGGATGTTGCGCACCGCCTCCTCGATCGCGGCCTTCACCTCCGGCTCGACCAGCGCCTCGGCCTCCTCGAACTCCGCCTCGGTCGCAAACAGCCGCTCGGGCGCCAGGGGGGCGCCGTCGATCTCGCGGCCGAGTTCGGCCACGGCCTTGTCGCCGCTGGCGGCGACTCGCTCGGCGATGACGCGCACCGGGTCCATCAGCCCGCTCAGGTCGTGCTCGGCACGCTGCATCAGCCGGGCCCTAGCCTCGGCGGCCAGCTCCGCGAGATCGATGATGTTGGCGCCCCGCATCTCATCCTCCACTCGGTCGTGGCGCGGAACCTAGTGCCGTCCGGCCGTTCCCCCAATCACCAAGCTGGCGGGCAGCCATGAGCAGGCCGCACGCCTGGATGAAGCGCCAGCGCGGACGGGCAGGGCCGTCCGCGCCGAAGCTACGAGAATGTAGGAGGATGAAGGGCGGCTCTCAGCGCCGCTTGCGCAGGAGTTCCATGGCCGCCCCGGCCAGGAGACTGCCCAGCACGAGGGCCCGCGGGTGCTGCAGGACCCGCATGGCCAGCGGGGTCGCGAGTGTTGCGAACTGGGCTGCGGGCGGGGGGGCGGCCTGGGCCAGGAGACGGGCCCGGCGCTCGTGGCGCCGGGCGGCCGTCACGCCGATCAGGCTGACCAGGCCAGCGGCGATGACCAGGCAGGCGCCCACCACCAGGGATGCCGCCCAGCCCGGCATGACCTGGAGCATGCCGCGCCACGCCGCGTCGAGGAAATAGAGGAACGCGATCAGCCCGAGCAGGCCCGCCACGGCGAAGGCGACGAGGCGAGCACTCACGGCTTGCATCTGCGGACGCATGCTGTCCACCGGCAGGACCGTCCGCAGGAGCGGCCACATCAGCAGCGGCCCTTCAGCGACGCAGGAACTGCGCGAACAGCATGCCGAGAACGAACGATACCAGGACACTGGTCAACGGACGCTCCTGCACGAGGCGCTCCGCCTCGCCCAGCTTGCGTTCGCCATAGACCTTCGCGTCGTGCGACATGGCGTCGACGCGCGCGTTGAGCGCCTCCAGCCCGTGCTGGAGGCGGAGCTTCGCTTCCTCGCCGGCATCCGCACCCAGCGCCACGAGCTGGCCGCGCAGGACGTCCAGCTCGCGCTTGAGCTGCTCGTAGTTGGCGTTGAGCGACTGGCGGGCATGGTCGGTGCTGTTCAAGGCATGCACTTTCACGTCGTGGACGGCATCCCGCACATCGTTGCCGACGGCG
>NZ_WUJP01001074.1 GCF_009806515.1 Geminicoccus flavidas
CGGGCGGTTTCCCGGATGTCGTCACCGGCCTTGCGGGCGGTGTCGCGAACGTCTCCGGCAGCGGCAGCCATGGTCCCATCCCTCCTTACGATGTTCAACACTCACATCGGCGTAAGTGTGAATAGTTGGTCGATCAACGGGCGGAGCCGGGCAGGGGTTCCGCTCAGCGCGCCCGCAGGAACAGGTCGAGGCCGACCAGCCGGTCCAGCAGCCAGACGGCCAGGAGTGCCACCAGCACATAGACCGCGGAGACCGCCGCCAGGTCCGGGGTGATCACCGCTCGGATCGAGGTGTAGATCTGCACCGGCAGGGTCACGGTCCGCGCGTCGGTGAGCATCAGGCTCACCAGGAACTCGTTGAACGCCAGGATGAACATCAGGAGGCCGCCGGTCACGATGCCGGGCATCACCGCCGGGATCGTCACGGTGACGAAGCGGTGCAGCGGCGCCGCGCCCAGATTGGCGGCGGCATTCTCCAGTTCCGGGTCCAGATGGTTCACCGCGGCGCTCACCGCCCAGAGCATGAAGGGCAGGTTGATGATGCAGCAGGCCAGCCCCACTGGCCAGAGGCTGCCCAGGATCCGCCATTCGCCGAACAGCGCCATCATGCCGAGGCCGGCCACCACCAGCGGGATCGTGAACGGCAGGAGCAGCCAGAGGCGGATCAGACCAGCGGTGCGAAAGCGCCAGCGGGCCAGAGCCAAAGCTGCGAGCGTGCCGGCCGGCACCGCGAACAGGGTGGCCAGCGTCGCGACCAGCAGGGAGCGGCCGAACGCGTCCAGGAACGCGCCGCCGCTCACCAGCTGCACATACCAGCGCAGCGAGAAGCCCTCGGGCGGGAAGCGGACGATCGACCCGCTGGTGAACGAGGCCAGGAGGATGATCACGGTCGGCAGGGCCAGGAACAGGAGGTCGAACAGCACCACCGCCGTGATCAGCACCTGCTTGCCGCGCTCACCCCTCACCGCACCGCTCCCGTGCCTGCCGCTGCCGTGCCTGCCGCTGCCGTGCCTGCCGCTGCCATGCCCGCCGGCGCGGCCCGGCTGACCCGGCCGGCCGCCGCCTTGCCACCCAGCAGGGCCAGCATGAGGGCGGTGAGCCCGGTGGACACCAGCACGACCAGCACGGCCAAGGCCGAGCCCTGGCCGGCATCAGAGGTGGAGAACCAGGCCTCGTAGACCGCCTGGGCGGCGAAGTCGAACTTGCCGCCGCCCATGATCTGGGGGATCGCGTACTCGGTGAAGGTCAGGGTGAACACCACCACGCCCGCCGCCACCAGGCCAGGCCGTGCGAGCGGCAGCACCACGTTGGTGAAGGTGCGCACCCAGCC
>NZ_WUJP01001075.1 GCF_009806515.1 Geminicoccus flavidas
GGCACCGAGCGAGGCGGAGGCCAGCTCCAACTCCTCGGGAATGGCGGTCAGTGCCGGGGCCAGCATCAGCACCGCGAACGGCAGCATGTACTGGACCAGGCCCAGCACCACGGCCGAGGGCGTGTAGATCAGCGGCCAGGGCTCGATGCCGGCCAGCCCCAGCAGGCTGTTCACCAGACCCTGGCGGCCCAGCACGATCAGCCAGCCATAGGCGCGCACCACCTGGCCCAGGAAGAAGGGCAGGAACAGGCTGACCAGCAGGAACCGGCGCCAGGCGGCGCTCGGGGTGCGGACCAGCGCATAGGCATAAGGGAAGGCCAGAGCCAGGGTCAGGACCGTGGTGAGCAGCGACGCCCAGAGCGTGCGCCAGCCGATGACCCAGGTGGCCCGCCGGAACAGGGCCGCCGCGTAATTTGCGAGCGTCCAGTCCTCGCCCAGGAGGAAGGTCGCGCGGTCGAGGCTGCGCAGCGACATGTCGACGATCTCGACCAGGCCCACCACCAGCACGGCCACAAGCAGCAGTGCCGGCAGGAGCAGCATCCAGCCGTCCAGGAACGCCAGCCGCTGCGGCCAGAGCCGGCAGCGCCAGGCCTCCATCCAGTCAAGCCACGTGATCAACGCTTCCACCCAGCACCGGCCGGCCGGGCGTGCCGGCCCATCTTCGGCCGCGCGCAGGCGGCCTGGCGTGGTGGTGGCAAAGGACGGCAGGTGCCGCAAGCCTCAAGCTCCATGCGCCCGTGCCGATCGGCGCACGGCAGCGGCAGGCCCGCAGCGGTGCGCCGGCCAACGCCGCTCAGGACATGAGCCAGCGCGCCGCCACCGCCAGCAGGAACCAACCGCCGGCGGAGCCCAGCACGACCAGCATGGTCGAGTGCGGCAGCGACAGTTTCTCCTCGCGCAGCCCGGCATCTGAGAGCGCCGCACCGGCCGGCTGGTCCGCCGCCGCGAGCTCACCATGGGCCATCGTCACGTCCAACATTTCCGGTCTCTCCAGGAACACCGCCGTCGAGCGCAGCATGGGGCCGGAGGTCTTAATGAAACGTGAAGACGCGGATTGTCATCGGGCGGTCGTCGTACCGTGCAGGCACTGTCCCGCCATCGTCGCCGGCCCGTCCCGGACCGCGCCTAGACCAGTGCCAGGCGCCGCTCCGGCTCGAGGCGGCCTGCTGTGTGGCGAATTCCGGGAGATGCCCCATGGGCCCATGCCTGCATGACGGTAGGTACGAACTCCGCCAGGCTCGGGACCGGGCCGAGATCGCCGCCGCCCAGGCGCTGCGCTACCGGGTATTTGTGGAAGAAGGCGGCGCCCTGGCCGATGCGGCGGGGCGGTCGCTGCGGCGGGACATCGACCGGTTCGATGCACATTGCGACCACCTGATCGTGATCGACCATGCGGCCACCGGCCAGGATCGGCCCGCGGTGGTCGGCACCTACCGGCTCCTGCGGCAGGATGTCGCCCAGGCAGCCGGCGGGTTCTACAGCGCGTCGGAATTCGACCTGGCCTGCCTGCTCGGGGGGCAGGACCGGCTGCTGGAACTGGGGCGCTCCTGCGTGGCACCCGAACATCGCGGCGGCCACGTGCTCCAGCTCCTGTGGCGCGGCCTCGCCAGCTATGTTGCGACCCACGGGATCGACCTGATGTTCGGCTGCGCCAGCCTGCCCGGGTCCCGGCCCGATGCCCATGCCCATGCGCTGGCCTGGCTGCACCACCGGCACCTCGCACCAGCGCACTGCCGGCCGACAGCCCGGGGTGAGCGGGTCGCCATGGACCTGCTGCCGGCGGATGCGGTGGACGAGGTCCTGGCCCGCCGGCAGCTCCCGCCGCTGCTGAAAGGCTATCTGCTGGCCGGTGCGGTGGTGGGCGAGGGGGCGGTGATCGACCGGGCCTTCAATACAGTCGACGTCTGCGTGCTGCTGCCGACCACCCGGCTGCGGCAGCGCAACCTGCGCCGGTTCCAGCGCCCGGCGGCCCCCGCGCTGCGCGTGGCGGCATGAGCGGACGGGCCCGAGGGTGAGCGTGCTGCGATTTTGCCTGCGGGTCGTGGGCTTCGTGCTGATCCTGGCGACGGCACTGCTGGTCCGGCTGCTGGCACCTACATTGCGGCTGGACGGGCAGCGCCTGGCGCGCGTCCTGTGGTGCCGGGGCTGCCTGGCGCTCCTGAACGTCCGGGTCGGCCGGGCGGGTCTGGCAGCACCGGGCGGGCCCACCCTGTTCGTCGCCAACCACGTGTCGTGGCTCGACATCCTGGTGCTCGGCGGCCAGATCGACGGCGTCTTCGTGGCCAAGTCCGAGGTGGCTGGCTGGCCCCTGTTCGGCAGCCTCGCCAGGCTCGCCCGGACGATCTTCATCGAGCGGCACTGGCGTGCGGCACGGGCGCAGTGCCGGCTACTGGCCGGGAAGCTGCGCGGGCGCGACGACCTGATCCTGTTCCCCGAAGGCACCTCCAGCGCCGGGCGGGACGTCTTGCCGTTCAAGACCAGCCTGTTCGCCGCAGCTGCACCCGAACCGTTCGGTGCCGGCGCGCAGGTCCAGCCGGTGACGCTGGCCTATCTGGGGCTATCCGCAGGCGGAACGGCTTGCCCCGAGCGCTATGCCTGGCATGGCGACCAGCTGTTCCTGCCCCATCTGTGCCAGGTACTGGCGGATCGGGGCTGCCGGGTGGAGCTGGTCTTCCATCCGCCCTGCCGGGTCGCGGACCTGCAAGGGCGCAAGGCGGCGGCCACCGCCGCACATCGCGTGATCGCCGCCGAGCTGACGAAGCGACGGGCCGAGGCGCCCGTAGGTGCTGCCCAGGGCGTGGCACCACCGCTGGCCGGCGAGCCTGCCGCGGGCTAGCCACTCAAGCGAACAGAGGGGCAGGCGCGCAGGCGGTTCGCCCGGTCCTGGGCGAGCATTACCTCGAATGGGCGCACTTGATGACGAGCAGGTGCTCCAGCGTGCCGTGCTCCCGCTCGCGGATCACGGCCGACCCGGTCAGGATGATCGCCGGCACCGAGACGGCGTTCGCCATCTGCATCACTGCGTTGAAGCGGTCGCTGTCGAAGTTGGGGTTGTACGCGGTCCGGAGCCCAGAGGCGCCGGCGCGAGGCTGACCCACACGCTCGGCGCGGCAGGCGCAACCCGTTTCGAGGTGATGGCCGACCAGATCCCGGGGGGATCATCGCCGGGCCATCCGCCGGTTGACCGGGGCGCCTGCCGGTGCCTAGTTGCGCTCGAGACAAGCGGCGAGCGGGGAGGCAGCCGGGCATGGACCGGGATCAGCTCATCCGGCGCCACGTCAGCGTGATGGGGTTTCGCCGGGCTGCGATGCGCGCGCTGCCGCGGCCGATGTTCGACTTCACCGATGGCGGGGCCGAGGACGAGATCACGCTTCGGCGCAACGAGGCGGCGTTCCACGAGCCGGCACTCCTGCCCCGGCCGCTGCAGGGCGTGGCGGACCGGGACCTGTCGATCGAGCTGTTCGGCAAGACGCTCGCCATGCCGATCATGATCGGCCCGACCGGGTTGTCGGGGATGCTGTGGCCGGACGGCGAGCTCGAAGCGCATCGCGCCGCGACCGCCGCCGGCACCGCGTTCTGCCTGAGCCACGCCTCCACCGTGTCGCTCGAGGCGCTGCCGAAGACCGGCAACCGCTGGATGCAGGTGTTCGTCTACAAGGACCGCGGCTTCACCCGCTCGCTGGCCGACCGGGCGCAGGAGGCCGGCTATGACGCGCTGGTGCTCACGATCGACAACCAGACGCTCG
>NZ_WUJP01001076.1 GCF_009806515.1 Geminicoccus flavidas
GCCAGCGCGAGCGCGACGTGCGCAACGGCTTCTCGATTCCGCCCAAGCTGCTGGTGAAGGTGATGGCGGCGATGGCGATCCGGCCGAGCTGGCTGTGGCGGATGCGCGAGCGGCGCGACTTCACCTTCGCCAACTACACCGGGATCGAGGGCGGGGCGGACCGCAACACGCTGGCCGGGCGGATGAACGCGCTGCTCGACCCCACCATGTCCTGGGCCGATGTCGCGATGCTGCGCCGGCACTGGCCGGGCCCGCTGATCCTGAAGGGCGTCCTCCATCCCGCCGACATCCAGCTCGCGGTGGATCACGGCGTGGACGGGGTGATCGTGTCCAACCATGGCGGCCGGCAGCTCGACCGCGCCGCGGCCGGGCTAGATGCGCTGCCGGCGATCGCCGCTGCCGCCAAGGGGCGGCTCAAGGTCCTGCTGGACGGCGGGATACGCCGTGGCGTGGATGTGCTGATCGCCAAGGCGATGGGGGCGGATGCCTGCCTGATCGCCCGGCCGCAGCTCTGGGGGCTGGCGGTGGCCGGCGAGGCCGGGGTGGCGGCGGTGCTGGAGATCCTGCGCCGCGACCTCGACCGCGCCTTGTGCCTGTGCGGCGTCACCCGGTTCGTCGATGCCGACGCGGACCTTTTGGCCCCCGGCATCGTTCCTCCCAACCTGCCCAAGGCGATTGCCGCATGATCGACGAAGCCCCGATCCTCACCGTCGCCAGGAGCTTCGAGCGCCCGCCGGCCGAACTGGTGGAGCAGCTCTCCGGGATGCTGACCAGCCAGATCGTGGACGCCATGGGCGGCAGCGGCGCGCTGGACTGGCGGATCAAGCCGATCGTGCCGGGCCAGGACCGGTTCTGCGGCGTGGCGCGTACGTCCGACTGCGGGCCGTGCGACAACCTGGCCCTGATGGCCTCGATCGCCGACTGCCAGCCGGGTGACGTGCTGGTGACCGCCACCGCCGGCTACGAGAAGGCAGCGGTGACCGGCGACCTGACCCTCGGCATGGCCCGCAACCAGGGCGTGGTCGGCTTCGTCACCGACGGGATGGTGCGCGACCTGGAGGGCATCCGCGACGTCGGCGTGCCCTGCTTTGCCCGTGGCCTCGTGCCCAACTCGCCGGCGCGCAGCGGGCCCGGTACCGTCGACCTGCCGATCGTGCTGGGCGATCTGGTGGTGCGCTCAGGGGACGTGGTCGTGGGCGATCCGGACGGGGTGGTGATCGTGCCGCGGGAACGGCTGGCCCAGGTGGTCGAGGCGCTGGTCCAGGTGCGCGCGGCGGAGGCCGAGACCCTGCAGAAGGTGCAGGGCGGCCTGACCGTGTTCCCGTTCATGGCGGAACTGCTGGCGAGCGGGCGGGTGCGCCGGGTCTGACCTCCGCACCCTTCAACCGACGAGCAGCACCACGGCCGGCAGGACCAGCAGGGCCAGTACCGATTGCGCCACGATCAGGCCGGCCATCAGCTCGGCATCGCCACCCAGCTGCCTCGCCAGGAGGTAGGAGGCGGGGTCGGTGGGCAGGGCGAAGAACAGGGTGATCGCCGCCGAGACGACCGGATCCAGGCCGAACAGCCTGGCCTGGCTGTAGGCCAGGCCGGCAGGACCAGGAACTTGGTGAACGCGGTAGACGCGAGCGCTGCCCGGCGGGGCAGGGCGCTCGGGGCCAGCGCCAGGGCGGCGCCCACCACGATCAGCCCGCAGACGATGCCGGCCTGGCCCAGCATCGCCAGGGTGCGTTCCACCGGGGCGAACAGGTCCAGGCTGCTTGCCTTCCAGGCAAGCCCGGCGGCCGATGCCTGGATCAGCGGGTTGCGGGCCAGTTCGACACCGAGCTGGCGCAGGCTCGGCCGGTTCCTGCCGGCGAAGGTCAGCAGCACGACCACGCTCACCGTGTTGGCGACGATCACCGCGAAGGTGGAGACCATGGCGCCGGCAGCGAGGCCGATCGGGCCGAACAACGGCAGGAGCAGCGAGAAGCCCAGGAAGTTGTTGAACCGCATCGATGCCATGACATGCGGCCCCACTTCGGCCGCCGGCACGGCCGCATGGCAGCACCAGGCGAGCATGGCGAAGGTGGTCAGCAGGATCGAGCTCGCAGTGAGCAGCAGCAGCGGCAGGACCGCGGCACCGGGCACGGCCGAGGATGCGAGGTTCTGGAACAGGAGGGCTGGCAGGAACACGTGATAGGCGATCCGTTCCAGGCCGCTGCGCAGGCCGGCATCGATCCGCCCGCTGCGCTGGCCGAGATAGCCGCCCAGGATCAGCAGCAGCACCGGCACGAACGCGTACAGGACCTCGCCGGTCCGCCCCACGTCGATCAGCCCGTCGCCTGCATCCCCTTCAGCTTCTGCTCCCAGGCCCAGGCATGGGCGATGATCGTCTCCAGGTCGTCGAACTCTGGCCGGAAGCCC
>NZ_WUJP01001077.1 GCF_009806515.1 Geminicoccus flavidas
GCCGGCCATAGGCCGCGAACATCGAACCCACCACACCAGCGGGGAACAGGGCTTCCACCACGTCCCAGGTGTAGAGGAGCCCGCCGTCATGCTCGGAGGCCTGGTGGTCGATCCAGACCTGCGGGGTCTGGGCGACGCTGTGCACCATGTCGCTGATGCGGTCCCAGCTCGACCGCTCGCTGGCCGGCGCGCGGAAGCCCAGCGCGCTGGTGAACACGACCGGGATCGAGGCGGCAGCGGCACCGCGGGTACGCGCCAGCTCGCGCAGCACATGGACCCCGCCCACCTCGGCATGGTCCAGGTGCCAGCTCGCGCAGCACATGGACCCCGCCCACCTCGGCATGGTCCAGGTCCTCCGCCAGACGCTTCTGCAGGGTGGCGGCGCGCTCGGCGAAGCTGGCGGGCGTGGTGTCCACCTCCAGCAGGATCGTCGAGGTGAAGTCGCCGATCAGGGCCGCCATGTCGGGGTGGAGCGGCGGGCGGTTGAAGGAGGTCAGCGTCAGGCAGAAGCGCTCGGTGCGGCTGAAGGCGGCCAGGATGTCGCCATAGCTAGCAGCGAGCAGGGCGGACGGGGTAAGTCCCCTCGCCTGGGCGGCTTCCTGCAGCGCAGACCACTGCCCGGCCGGCAGGGTCGCCAGGTGGCGGACGAAGCGCGGGCGGTCGATCTGTCGGGGCTGCCGGGCGAGCGGCAGGTCGGGTGCGCCCGGCAGGGTCGGCAGGCGCTCCTGCCAGTAGCGGGCGCTGCGCTGCCAGACCTCGCTCTGCCGCCAGGCGATATTCTCCATCACGAAGTCGCGGAAGCTCAGGCCGATCGGCGGGAGCGGGATCGCCGGGTTCTCGTAGAGGCGGCCCCATTCCTCGCGGAGCTGGAAGATGCTGGCGGCATCTAGCACCAGCAGGTCCAGGCCGATATGGAGGCGGCGGCCGCCCTGGTGATGAGTGGCGCGGATGTCGAACAGCGGCCAGACGGCCGGGTCCGGCAGGCGGTGGGACAGTTCCTCGCGGATCGCCAGCAGGGCCGCCTCGTCGTCCTGACCGTCCAGG
>NZ_WUJP01001078.1 GCF_009806515.1 Geminicoccus flavidas
TGGCGCTCGGCGATCCGGTAGGGCGGGACCTCCTTCAGGATCTGCTGGCGGCCATCGGGCAGGATCACGGCGCGCAGCATGTCGTGGCGCCGGACCAGCTGGTTCCAGGCCTGCTCCAGGCGCGCCAGATCAACGTCGCGCAGCTCGACCTCGGTGTAGAGGTAGCAGCCGACATTGCCGAGCTCGAGCGAATCGCCGCGGCCGATCCAGTAAGCCTGCTGGATCTCGGTGAGCGGGAATGGGTCGTAGCGATGGGCAGGGTCGGGCTCGATTCGCCGGACCGGTGCCGCCGGCTCCTGGCTGCCGGCGCGGTCCGCAATGGCGGCGATGGTGGCGCCTTCCAGCAGCTCACGCACGCCGACCTCGACGCCGAGCTCGCGCTGCACCCGGTTGCGGATCTCCACCGCCATCAGCGAGTCCAGGCCAAAATCGGGCAGCGGCGTGTCGGGATCGGCCGGTGCCGGCAGGCCTACTACCTCCGCGACGATCCGGCAGAGCCGCTCCGCCGGGCTGGCGGCCTGGCCGGACGGTACCGCCGCAGCAGCCTGCCGGGGTACGGCCAAGATGCCCTGCAGCAGGGCCGGCTTTTCGCGATCGGGGAACTGGCCGAGGAAGCGGGGCCAGTCGGCCTTGGGCAGCACCACAAGCTGTGCGGGCGCGCCATTGCCCAGTGCGGCGGCGAAGGCGGCCTCGCCCTCGGCCGGGCTCAGGCTGCCCAGGCCCAGCTTCTCGGCACGGTCGACCACGCCCAGGCGAGCGGCAGCGCCGATCTCGCGCCACACGCCCCAGTCCACCGCCACCGTCGGCAGGCCGGCGCGGCTGCGTTCCTGGGCCAGCGCGTCGAGGAAGCTGCTGGCCGCGGCATGGTTGGCCTGCTCGGCGGAGCCCAGCACGCCGGCCACCGAGGCGAACAGGACGAGTCGCACGTCGGGCTGTGTCCGGGTGAGCCGGTCCAGCACCAGCGCGCCCTCGATCTTGGCCCGCATCACCGCGGCAAAGCGCTCGCGGCTCTGCTGCTGGACTGGCGCGTCATCGAGCAGGCCAGCGGCATGGACAATGCCGCGCAGGTCCGGCAGGCCGGCCAGGATCGCCGCCATGACGTCGGCATCGGCGACGTCGGCAGCATGGCAGTCAACCGGCACCGGCAGGTCCGGCAGTGCTTCCGGGCGGCTGCGCGAGACCAGGACGATCCGGCTGGCGCCGTGCCTGGCGAGCCACGCAGCGGCGACCCGGCCGACCTCGCCGGATCCGCCGGTGACGAGCCAACTGCCCTCGACCTTCCCCAGTGGTTCAGGTGCCGGGGCCGGCCGCAGCCGCGGTGCCAGGCGCTGGTTCTCCCGCCACAGGAGGTGGCTTTCGCCATCCGGGCCGGCCAGCTCGTCGAGCAGTGCCCGCTCGCTCGGCGGCGCCTCGATCAGGCGGGCCTGCAGCTTCGGCTGCTCCAGGCGCAGGGTGCGCAGGAACCCGGCGAGCCCGGCATGGCCGAGCGAGCCGTCGGCCAGGATCGTCAGCGCCGGCGGCTCGGGCTCCGCGTTCAGGCGACGGATGCTGGCCAGCAGACCTTCGAACAGGTCGAGCTGGCCGGCGAAGGTCGCCGGCGCCGGTGGTGCCACGAACAGCGCCGAGGGTGCCCCGATCGTGTCGGGGAGCGCCAGGCTGCCGGGGTCGCCCAGGAGCCGGACCGGCGGAACCGCCACGGGCACAGCGGACTTGCGGGCCAGGATAATCTCGCCGGCCGGCAGGGCATCGGCGACGAGCCCTGCCGCGGTCAGCACCTCCAGCCATTGCGCGCGCGACAGCAGCGGGTGGTCGCTGCGCAGGCTGCGGTCGGCAAAGCGCCACCAGCCCTCGGTCAGGCCGAACACGATGTCGACCCAGGAGCGCGGCTTGGTGGTCTCGACCAGGACGAGCAGGCCACCCGGTGCGAGCAGGCTCGCGGCATGGGCCACGCTCTCGGCAATGTCGCGTGTGGCATGCAGGACGTTGGCGGCGAGGATCAGGTCCTGACTGCCGGGGGCGAAGCCCTGGACCTGCGGATCCTGCTCGATGTCCAGCCGCCGGACGTCCAGCTCGCGGCGGGCGAACCTGACCTGGGCGGCGTCGAGGAAGAGCTGGGACAGGTCGGTGAAGCAGTAGCGGACGCTGCCTTCGGGTAGGCCCTCCAGCACAGCACCCGTGGCCCCGCCAGTGCCCGCACCGATCTCTAGGACCCGCAGGACCCGGCCCGCGGGCAGGCTGCGGTGCAGCCGTTTGGCTGTCTCGCTCAGCAGCGCGTTGATCGTCCGGGCATAGGCGGAACTGGCGTAGAGGTCGGCGGCCCCACCGCCTTCGTCCGGGAACAGCAGGGTGAGCGGGTCGACCCGGTCCGCCAGGACGTCGGCTAGGCGAGGCCCGGCGCGCCGCACCAGCGCCAGCTCGGCGGCAGCGCCCGGATGGGCGTCGATCAGCCTATCCAGCTCGGCGGCAGGATCGGTGGCGAGCGGGGCCGACAGGATCCGCCAAGCCGGCCCCACCGCCTCCAGCATTCCGGCACCGGCCAGGATCGCCAGCAGGCGGCGCAGCAGGCGGCGGTGGCGGTCGGCCACGCCAAGCTCGGCGGCAAGGGCCGCGGGTGTCAGCAGGCGGCCTGGCTGCCAGGTGAGGCCCATCTCGACGAGTGCCCGATGGATGAACGCAGCGGTGATCCGGTCCAGGGCCGGTGCGGTCTCGGCATAGACCCCGATGCCGAAGCGCTGCCCGGCCTCGGCGGACAGGGGCGCCAGCCCCGCGCAGAGATCTTGTGCGGAAGGCAGGAAATCGGGCGGCAGCAGGCCGTCGATGCGCGGGCAGGGTTCGGGTTCGATCGTGTAAAACGCATCGACAGCGATGCCATGCCCGGCGTCGGCCAGCATGGCGGCACTGATCGGGCGGAACTCAAGCCCGGCCAGGAAGGCGACCAGGCCTTCGGCATCGGTGAGCATGAGCTCGGCCAGGATGCTGGCGCCCTCCTGCCGGGCGGTGGCGTGCACAGTGAGGCCGGCGCCTGGACGGCGCAGCAGGCGGGCGCGGGCCAGCCGGGCCGGGATGATCGTGGCACCGCTGTCATCCGCCGGCAGGGCGGCCGCGACTGCCTGCAGGGCGGCGTCGAGCAGGGCGGGATGGAGGGTGAAGCCATCCGCGGCGCCGGCCTCCTCCGGCAGGGCGAGGCCGGCCGCGACCTCGCCGAGGCCGATCCGGCGCAGGTCGCGCAGGCCGCGAAAGGCCGGGCCATAGGCGATGCCACGCCGCTCCAGCTCCGCGAAGAACGCGGCCAGCGGCACCGGCGTGCCGCCTCCGGCCGAGGGGTGACCTGCAGGTGGTGCCACCGGATCGGCCAGCTTGGCCCGAGCATGGAGGACGGGCTTGGCCGCCTCGTCCGCGGCATTCCAGGACACGATCCGGGCACTGCCGTCCGCGGCCAGGATCAGCTGGAGGTGCAGGCTCGGCTGATCGGGCAGGCGTATCGGGAGCAGGAGGTCGAGATCCCGGATCTCCTTGTCCGGGTCGGCGGCATGCAGGAGTTCCACGAGGGAAGCTGCCGGCAGCACGACCTGGTCCAGCACGCGGTGCTCGGCCAGCCAGGGCATCGCTGGGTCGATGGCATAGAGTGAAGTCTCGAAGCGCCGCTCCTCGCTGAAGGGCAGATGGAGGCGGCGGCCGAGCAGCGGGTGGCTGCCCTTGGGCAATGCTGTGACCGCGACGGCGGCCGGTGCCGGGCTCGTGTCGATCCAGTAGCGCTGCCGCTCGAACGGATAGTGCGGCAAGGGCAGGCGCCGGCCCGGCTGCGGGTCGAGGTCGGGATGGCGGCCATGCTGCGGCTCGGCGTTGGCCAAGTCCTCGGGACGCTCGACGCAGATCCACCAGGGCAGCCGGGCGCGGCCGGTGGCGGCACTGTGGCAGACATCCGGGAAGCTGGACGGATTGGCGTCGAGCAGGCGGCGATAGGCTGTGACTAGTTCCGCCAGCGCATCGGGGGTACGGGCGGAGATCAGGAGGCGCGGAACGTGGCCGGCTGGGATCTCGGGCTCGTTTCGCAGATCCGGCGCAGGCGGCGGCGTGACGACGATATGGGCGTTGGTGCCGCTGAAGCCGAAGCTGCTCACCCCCACCGCACGGGGCGGGATGGCCTGCGCCGCGACGGGGATGCGGATGTCGACGCCGTTCAGGTCGATATGCGGGTTCAGCCGGTCGAAATGGAGCGAGGGTGCGATCTGGCCGCGCTCGGCCATCAGCACGGCCTTGATCAGCCCGCCCACCCCGGCCGCGGCCTCGGCATGGCCCATGTTGCTCTTGATCGAGCCCACAAAGAGCGGCCGGTTGCGCTCGCGGAACACCGCGGCCAAAGCGTGCATCTCGATGGGATCGCCCAGGCCGGTGCCGGTACCGTGCGCCTCGATCGCATCGACCTCCGCAGGCGTCAGGCCGGCATTGGCGACGGCGGCGCGGATCACCGCCTCTTGGGCAGGGCCGGACGGTGCCGTCAGGCCGGCGGAACGGCCGTCCTGGTTGATGGCGCTGCCGGCGATCACCGCGCGCACCCGGTCGGCGCCGGCATCCGCGAGCCGGCGCAGGATCACCACGCCGCAGCCCTCGGCCCGGGCATAGCCGTCCGCGCTGGCGTCGAAGGTCTTGCAGCGCCCGTCCGGTGACAGCATCCGTGCCTGGCAGAAATTGACGGTGATGTCCGGGGCCAGCATCAGGTTGACGCCGGCCACCACCGCCAGCTCGCACTCGCCGTTGCGCAGCGCCTGGACCGCCAGGTGAGTCGCGACCAGGGACGAAGAGCAGGCGGTGTCGACCGCGACGCATGGGCCCTGGAAGTCGAACGTGTAGCTGATCCGGCCAGAGGCCACCGAGGCGGCGTTGCCGGCCCCTGCCCCCGCATTGCTGGACGAGCCGAACGCGGTCTTGCTCAGCAGGTTGGAATAGTCGTTGGTGCTGATGCCGAGGAACACGCCGACCTTGCGGCCCTGCAGGCTGGGCGGTGGCAGGCCGGCATCCTCCAGCGCATGCCAGACGGTCTGCAGGAGCAGGCGCTGCTGCGGGTCGATGCCGATCGCGTCGCGCGGGGCGATCCGGAAGAACTGGGCGTCGAACTCGTCGACCCGGTCGACGAAGCCGCCGCGGCGCGTGTACATCTTGCCGGGCACGCCCGGCCGCGGATCGTAATGGGCATCAACGTCCCAGCGGTCGGCGGGGATCTCGCAGGTCGCGTCCACGCCGCGCACGAGATTCTGCCAGAGCCGCTCGCCGTCGTCGGCGCCGCCCGGGTAACGGCAGGCGAGGCCGATCACCGCGATCGGCGCGCGTGCCGCCTCCTCCAGCATGTCCACGCGGCTGCGCATCCGGCGCAGCGCCAGGGCTGCCTGCTGGAGGGGCGTGAGGGTCTTGTCAGCCATGATCTGCCATCGCCCGTGCGAACTCCCGCTCGATCATGGCGGTCATCTCCGCCTCGCTCATCGCCTGGACCATTGCCAGGTCCTCGTCGACCTTCACTTCCGGCGGCAGTTCGGCGGCAGGGTCCTCGGCCAGACCCAGCAGGTCGGCCAGATGTTCGGTCAGCGCCAGGATGGTGGGGTAGCTGAACAACAGCGTGGCCGGCAGCTCCAGGCCCAGCCCCTGCCCCAGCGCCTTGCGCAGCTCCAGGGCCATGAGCGAGTCGAGGCCGAGCTCGTTGAGCGGCTGATCGTCCAAGATGGTCTCGCCTGCAGCGCTGCCCATGACCGTGGCCGCACTCGCGGCAACGAACCGGGCGAGGCCGGCGCGATCGGCCGGGCGGGCTGCGGTGCTGTTGGTTGCAGCCGGCGGAGCGGCGGCCGGGCTGCGCCGGGCGCGCGGCCGGACCGCGTCGAAGAAGGCGGGGACGCGGCCCTGCCCGTAGCGGCGCAGGAAGACCGGCCAGTCCACCATCGCGCCGACGATCTGGGTTTCGCCAGCGGCGATGGCGCGGCCCATCAGGTCGAAGGCGGCCTGCGGATCCATCAGGCCGACGCCCTCGCCGGCAAAGCGCCCGGCCACTCCCTCCCGGGCGATCGCCCCTGCCCCGGCCCAGGCACCCCAGTCGATCGCCAGGGCCGGCAGGCCCCGGGCGCGACGCGACCAGGCGAGCGCGTCCAGAAAGGCGTTGGCACCCGCGTGGTTCGCCTGGCCGGGATTGCCGAACACGCCGGCCGTGCTGCCGAATAGCACGAAGGCGTCGAGCGGCAGATGGGCGGTCAGCTCGTCCAGCAGGCAGGCACCTTCGATCTTGGCCCGGTAGACCCGCTCCAGCCGGTCGCGGGCCAGCCGCAGGAAGGCGCCGTCATCCAGGCTGCCGGCCAGGTGGAATACGCCGCGCAGTTCAGGGCCGGCCGTGCGGATGGCGGCGGTTACGGCGGCGCGGTCGGCAACGTCGGCCTGCAGCAGCTCGACACCGGGCGGCAGCGGTTCCGTGGCCGGATGGCGGGCCAGGAGGAGGACACGCTCGGCACCATGGGCGCGCAGCCAGTCAGCCAGGCCGCGGCCGAGCCCGCCCAGGCCGCCGGTGACGAGGTGCGTGCCCGTGGTGCGGAAGCTGCCATCGGCCGGCAGGGCCAGCGGAATCACCCGGCGCACGAAGCGCCGGCCGCCGCGCCAGGCGACCTCCACCTCGTCGCCCGCGGCCAGCTCGGCCTCGGGCAGTTCCGCGTCGCTGTCCAGGATCCGGCAGTCCAGCTCGGGATGCTCCAGCGTCAGCACCCGGGTGAGCCCGGCCGCACTGGCCATGGCCGGGTCGGGCGGGCCATCCAGCGGTGCGAGGCCGCGGGGCAGGACGATCCTGAGTGCTGGCGGCCGCGGCGATTCCAGCGCCCGCCTGGCAGCGGCGAGAAGCTCGTCCGACAGGTCCAGGGCGGACGCGCCGGGCAGCGGGCGCAGGACCTGGACCGGCTGGCCGCCGGTCGCGTTGCGGGCGATTGCGACGATCTGGTCGCCGCTACCGGGCGAGGCCACCACCTCGGCACTGCCGAAGCGCTCCGCCAGGAGCCGGCGCCAGCCAGCCGCATCGAGCAGCGGATGGTCCGGGCGCAAGGCCGTATCTTCGAAGCGCCACCAGCCATCGGTCAGGCCG
>NZ_WUJP01001079.1 GCF_009806515.1 Geminicoccus flavidas
AACACCAGATCGCTCCAGGCGCTGCGGCGCGCGGCCTCCAGCAGCACCAGGACGCCGCCCGGCGCCAGCAGGCTCCGGGCATGCGCCAAGCTGGCGGCGAGGTCGCGGGTGGCATGGAGGACGTTGCCGGCCACCACTAGGTCGTAGCTGGCCGGTACGAAGTCCTGCACCTGTGGATCCCGCTCGATGTCGAGCGGCACGAAGCGGGCCGAGTCCTCGCCGAAGCGCTGGGCGGCCTGGCTCAGGAAGGCCGGAGAGATGTCGGTGAAGTCGTAGCGGAAGCGTCCGGCCGGGACGCGGGCGCGCAGGGCATCGAACAGGGCACCGGTGCCCGCACCGATCTCCAGGATACGCACCGGGCGGGCCGGGTCGGCTGCCTGGATCACGCCTTCGATCGCGGCCAGCACCATGCCGTTCAGGAGCCGGGCGAACCCGGCACCGCCGTACAGAAAGCCGGCCTCGCCATCGCCGAACAGCACCGCCAGGGGATCCTGCTCGCCGCGCAGCACCGGCGGCAGGGCCCGGCCGCAGCGCGCCGCGATCTCAATCTCCGGCAAGGCGCCGAAGCGGCCTTCCAGTTCGGTGCGCAGGCTCTTCGGGTCGGCTGCGGGAGGTGCCTGCACGGCCATGCCGGGCAGGTGGGCGAACAGGCGGCGTCGCTTCGGGTCGACCTCGGATGGGTCGACGGCACGGGCAGCGGCAGCGGCATAGGCCGCCGCCAGCCGCTCCAGCTCAGCACCCAGCTCCGGCGGCGTCGCGAGCTCCGTGGCGGCGGCCGCAGCCGCAGCACGGACCGCCTCGGCCAACACGGCGGGTTCGGGGCTGGTGGCGGCGGCTGGCAGCGGCAGGGGCTGCCAGTCGATCCGGTAGCTCCAGCCCTCGCCGAGCGGAGCGGGCCTCGCGTCGCCGCGCAGCCGCGCGATCGAGAGGCCGTCGATCCGGGCGATTGTCCGGCCGGCTCCGTCGAACAGGCGCAGATCGCCCTGCGCGGCGTCAAGCGTGCCGGTGCCGGGGCGTGCCCGGACATGGACACAGAAGCGCTCCGGGCAGCGGGTCAGGAAGGCCACGCGCTCGATCGCGAACGGTAGGAAGGCGCCTGAGGCGCCGCCGCCGCTGAAGGTGGCGCCCAGCGTCTGGAAGCAGGCATCGAGCGCTGCGGGATGGATCGGCAGCTCCGGGCAGTCCCTGGCCAGGCCCGGCATCAGCTCGATCTCGGCCACGGCCTCACCTGAGCCGCGCCACAGCCGGCGGATACCGCGGAATGCCTGGCCGAGATGGATGCCGCGCTCGTCCAGCATGGCATAGAGCGCGTCCGGGTTGGCCTCATCGGGAGCGCAGCGTGCCAGCACCGCGGTCAGGTCCGCCGGCCCGGCAGGCTGGTCCGGTGCGGTGCTGGCACGGGCATGGAGCACCCAGGCGCCGTCATCGCCGCGCGCGAACAGGGACAGTGTGTCCCCGTCACGCAGGACCTGGACTTCGCGGCCGGCACCGGAGAGTGCCAGCGGGGCCACGAAGGCGATGTCGGCCAGTGCCGCAGGCGCCGCACCACAGGCGCCGAGCAGCATCGCCACGTGCGAGGCGCCGGGCACGATCACGGCATCGCCCACCACATGCTCGCCGAGGAAGGCCGGCCGGTCGGGCGCCAGACGGCTGGTCCAGGCGGTGCCGCCGGTCGCGATCTCGACCGGCTGGCCGAGCATGCCTGCCGGGGCCGGCGCGGATGGCGCGGCCAAGCGGGCTGGCACCCAATATCTCTGCCGCTCGAACGGGTAGTGGGGTGCTGGGGTGGTGGGCAGGTCGAACGGCTGGTCGAT
>NZ_WUJP01001080.1 GCF_009806515.1 Geminicoccus flavidas
AACGGCGCCAGCACCGCCCACTGCCCATCCGTCAGCACCCCCGTCATTCGCCATCCCATCCGTTGCTCACCACATAGCAGACGGGAACAGACTTCAGGAGCTAACGGGGCCTAGTAGCGTCTACCTCCAAGAATCTGCCGTCGCACCGCTCAAGGTAGCTGGTGGGACGCTGGATCTGGAGGTGCCGGCTTGAGCCTTGCCCAAGCGTGACTACAATAGTCGCGCAGAGGAGCAAGCCATGCATGAGATCCAGCTACGCGACGCCAAGGCCACGCTCTCGACCGTGGTGGACGAGGCTATCAACGGCCAACCCTCGGTGATCACCCGCCATGGCCGCAAGGCGGCAGTGGTCATCTCGTGGGAGGAATGGCAGCGCCTGTCTCAGGTACCGTCCTTTGGCCGCTTGCTGGCCTCCCTCCCGGTCGGGCCGGAAGACCTGCCTGAGCGAGACCCGTCGTCGCTGCGTGAGGTAGACGTCTGACCTCATGGAGGTCGATCCGCCCCGCTACCTGATCGACACCAACGTGATCTCGGCGGTGGCTCCGACCAAGAAAGAACCTCCTCTGGCTACGATGGTCCATTGGCTGGGCCTGCACACAGACCGGCTCTTTCTATCGGCGGTGACCATTGCCGAGCTTACCGATGGGGTGGCCAAGCTCAGGCGGAAGGGCGCCACTCATAAGGCCGCCCGTCTTGATGATTGGCTGGGGCTGGTCCTACACCTCTATGCGGATCGAGTGCTGCCGTTGGACCTCCATGTTGCCAAGACCACCGGCCAGTTCTCCGACCTGGCGCGTGGCCAGGGACATGCTCCCGGCTTTGCCGACCTCGCCATTGCTGCCACTGCCTCCACCCATGAGCTGGTGCTGCTTACCCGGAACGTCCGACATTTCGAGTTCCTGCCGGTCGAGGTGGTTGATCCCTTCGCCGATCTGCCCAATTCGCCTCTGGCCCCCCGGCTCTGAGCTCTGGCCCAGAAGCCTTCCCAAGCTGCCGCCTCCTCCCGCGCTCTGCTCGGCCTGAAGACCGAAAGGCTATCTGTTCCAGGCTACTTCAATGAAACCTGTTACGCTCGTTCAGTTGATTAGATATTTAGGATACTTTTGGTTAAATGATGCATTACTGCTATTTGTATTGCATCAATAGCTTGTTTGCGATATTATAATCAAAAAATTTCATATATTATTACCAGATACCGTATTGATTAATACTAAATTCTTCGTGAAATGATTTTTTTAATGCCTGATATTTCTGATGATGTTGCCGCCTCCCCGGGGCCGCAGCTCTTTATGCAATCCTTATCCTATGCGGGTGGATCTCACGTGGTCTGCTTATGCGGTTCAGCCCTAGAAGGGCTGCTCCACCACGGAGGTCGACCATGCTCGACATCATCTACCTTGCGACGGGTAGCGGCTTCTTCCTGCTGATGGCCGGCTATCTACGTCTAGTCGCGCGGGCATGACAGCCATGCTCGACCTGGTCCTGGGCGGCCTCGTGGCATTCGGCCTGGTCGTCTACCTCGTGGTGACGCTGGCATCGCCCGAGAAGTTCTGAGCGCGCCTGTTTCAAGAGAAGATCGCCATGACCACCGATGGCTGGCTGCAGATCGCCCTCCTGTTCGCCGTCGTGCTGCTCGCCGCGGCACCGCTCGGCGGCTTCATGGCGCGCCTCCATGCCGGCGAACGCACCCTCCTCACCCCCCTCCTCGGTCCAGTCGAGCGCCTCCTCTACCGCCTGGCCGGGGTCAACCCCGCCGCCGAGCAGAACTGGCTCGGCTACACGCTCGGCATGCTCGCCTTCAACGCGGCGGGCTTCCTGCTGCTCTACCTCCTGCTGCGCTTCCAAGGCGTCCTGCCGCTGAACCCGCAGGGCTTCCGGGGTCTGGCCCCTGACCTCGCCTTCAACACCGCGGTCAGCTTCGTGACCAACACGAACTGGCAGGCCTATGCCGGCGAGGTCACCATGAGCCATCTGAGCCAGATGGCCGGGCTCACCGTGCAAAACTTCCTGTCCGCCGCCACCGGCCTCGCCCTGGCGCTGGCGCTGGTGCGCGGCTTTGCCCGTTCCGGTGCCGGCACGGTCGGCAACTTCTTCGTCGATATGACCCGCTCGACCCTCTACGTCCTCCTGCCGCTGGCGGTCGTGACCGCCCTGCTGCTGGTGGCGCTGGGCGTGCCGCAGACGCTCGATGCGTCCGCGACCGCGACCACGCTGGAGGGTGCGCAGCAGACCCTGGCGCTGGGACCGGTGGCCTCACAGGTCGCGATCAAGCAGCTCGGCACCAATGGCGGCGGCTTCTTCAACGCCAATGCCGCGCACCCCTTCGAGAACCCGACCGCGCTCGCGAACCTCGTGCAGACCTGGCAGATGCTGGTGGTCGCGACCGCGCTGGTCTTCGCCTTCGGCCGCATGGTCGGCGACCGCCGCCAGGCCCGGGCATTGCTGGCGGTCATGGGCCTCCTGCTGCTGGCCGGCACCGCCGTCACTTATGCCGCGGAAGCGCAAGGCACCCCGCTCCTGGCGTCCCTCGGGCTGGATCCCGTCGGCGGTAACATGGAGGGCAAGGAAGTCCGCTTCGGCCTGGCGCTCTCGGCCTTGTGGGCCGCCGTCACCACGGGCCTCAGCTGCGGTGCGGTCAACGCCATGCACGGCTCGTTCACCCCGATCGGCGGCATGATCCCGATGCTGCTGATCCAGCTGGGCGAGATCCTGCCGGGCGGCGTCGGCTCCGGCCTCTATGGCCTGCTGGTGATGGCGATCATCGCCGTGTTCGTCGCGGGGCTGATGGTCGGGCGGACCCCGGAATATCTCGGCAAGAAGATCGAGGTGCGCGAGGTCAAGATGGCCGTGCTCGCCATCCTGATCCTGCCGGTCGCCATCCTGGGCTTCTCGGCAATCGCCGCCGTGCTTCCCGCAGCCCTGGCCGGCCTCGGCAATGCCGGCCCGCACGGCCTGTCCGAGATCCTCTACGCCTACTCGTCGGCAGCCGGGAACAACGGCTCGGCCTTCGCCTCCCTTTCGGCTAACACGCCCTGGTGGAACACGACGCTGGGCTTGGCCATGCTGCTGGGCAGGTTCGCCTATATCGTGCCGATGATGGCGATCGCCGGCTCGCTCGCCGCCAAGACCCGCGCCAGGGCGTCGGCCGGCACCTTCCCGACCCACGGGCCTTTGTTCGTCGGCCTGCTCGCCGGCGTGATCCTCATCCTGGGCGGCCTGCAGTTCTTCCCGGCCCTGGCCCTCGGCCCCATCGCCGAGCAGGTGCAGATGCTGGCCGGCAAGACCTTCTGACCGTCTCCCTCAGGAGCAATCGACATGACGGCCAACACGGCCTCCCCGGCTAGGCCTGCCCTGCTGGGGCAGGCGGCGATCGGCGCCCTGCGCAAGCTCGACCCCAGGGAGCTGGTGAAGAACCCGGTCATCTTCGTCACCGAGATGGTGGCGCTGCTGGTGACCGTCCTGTTCCTGCGCGACCTGCTGGCCGGCCAGCCCACCGGCTTCAGCCTGCAGATCATGGTCTGGCTGTGGTTCACGGTCCTGTTCGCGAACTTCGCCGAGGCGATCGCGGAAGGCCGCGGCCACGCCCAGGCCGACACGCTGCGCCGTGCCCGCACCGACACCGTCGCCAAGCGCCTGCCCGACCGGCACCGGCGGGACCGCGTGGAGCAGGTGGCGGCCCTCGACCTGAAGGTCGGCGACCTCGTCCTGGTCGAGGCCGGCGACCTCATCCCCGGCGACGGCGAGATCGTGGAAGGCATCGCCTCGGTCAACGAGGCGGCCATCACCGGCGAATCCGCGCCCGTCATCCGCGAATCCGGCGGCGACCGCTCCGCGGTGACCGGCGGCACCACGGTGATCTCCGACTGGCTGGTGGTGCGGATCACCGCTGCCCCCGGCTCGTCCTTCCTGGACCGGATGATCGCGCTGGTGGAGGGGGCTAGCCGCCAGAAGACCCCGAACGAGCTGGCGCTGACCGTGCTTCTGTCCGGCATGACCCTGATCTTCACCATCGCCGTGGTCACGCTGGCCGGGCTTGGCCGCTATGCCGGCGCGGAGCTGGCCGTGCCGGTGCTGATGGCCCTGCTGGTGACCTTGATCCCGACTACGATCGGCGGGCTGCTCTCGGCCATCGGCATCGCCGGCATGGACCGGCTGATCCGTCACAACGTGCTGGCCATGTCCGGCCGCGCGGTCGAGGCGGCCGGCGACGTCGACACGCTGCTGCTCGACAAGACCGGCACCATCACCTTCGGCAACCGGATGGCGACCGAGGTGATCGCGGTGCCGGGTGTCCTCGAGCGGGAAGCGGCCGAGGCCGCCATGCTGGCGAGCCTGGCCGACGAGACCGCCGAGGGCCGCTCGATCCTGGCGCTGGTGCGCGACCGCTACGGCCTCACCCTGCCGGACCAGCCGCCCGCGGGCGCTGCTTTCGTCGCCTTCTCCGCGGCCACCCGCCTGTCCGGCGTCGACCATGGGCCACGCAAGCTACGCAAGGGCTCCATTGATGCCGTGCGCCGCTTCGCCGCCGGCCTGGCCCGCGGCCCGGTGGCGGAGCCGGCGGCGTTCGCCGCCGCGGTCGAGCGCATCTCCCGGGCCGGCGGCACGCCCCTGGGTTTATGCGACGGGGGCCGGCTGCTGGGCGTCATCCACCTCAAGGACGTGGTGAAGCAGGGCATCAAGCAGCGCTTCGCCGAACTGCGCCGCATGGGCATCCGCACGGTGATGGTGACCGGCGATAATCCCGTCACCGCCGCGGCAATCGCGTCCGAGGCCGGGGTGGACGACTTCATCGCCGAGGCCACCCCGCAGGACAAGCTCGCCTATATCCGCGCCGAGCAGCGCCAGGGCCGCCTCGTCGCCATGTGCGGCGACGGCACCAACGACGCCCCCGCCCTTGCCCAGTCCGATGTCGGCGTCGCCATGCAGTCCGGCACCCAGGCCGCCCGCGAGGCCGCCAACATGGTCGACCTGGACAGCGACCCCACCAAGCTCATCGAGATCGTCGGCATTGGCAAGCAGCTCCTGATGACCAGGGGCGCGCTGACCACCTTCTCCATCGCCAACGACGTCGCCAAGTATTTCGCAATCATCCCGGCTCTGTTCATCGCGGCGATCCCCGAGCTGGCCGTCCTCAACGTCATGGGCCTGGCGACGCCTGAGAGCGCCATCCTGTCCGCAGTGATCTTCAACGCGCTGATCATCATGGCGCTAATCCCGCTGGCGCTAAACGGCGTGCGCTACCGCCCGGCCGATGCCGGCACCGTGCTCGCCCGCAACCTCGGCATCTACGGACTAGGTGGGATCCTAGTGCCGTTCGTCGGCATCAAGCTGATCGATCTTGCCGTCACCGCCCTCGGCCTCGCCTGACAAGGAAGCCTGCCATGCGTGAACATCTCCGCCCGGCGGTCGTGCTGCTGGCCGTCTTCACCCTGCTCACCGGCCTGGCCTACCCGCTCGCGATCACCGGGATCGCCCAGACCCTGTTCCCGACCGCCGCCAACGGCAGCCTGGTCGAGAAGGACGGCAAGGTCGTCGGCTCGGCCCTGATCGGCCAGTCCTTCACCGACCCCGCCTATTTCCACGGCCGCCCTTCCGCTGCCGGTGCCGGCTACGATGCCGCTGCCTCCTCGGGCAGCAACCTCGCCCCTACCAGTGCCAGGCTGGCCGACCGGCTCCGCGCCGATGTCCAGGCGCTGCGCGATGCCGGGGCTCCTGCTACGGTCCCGGTCGATCTCGTGACGAGCTCGGGCAGCGGCCTCGACCCGCATCTGTCGCCGGCCGCAGCCCTCCTGCAGGTGGACCGGGTCGCCCAGGCCCGCGAGATCGCGCCGGATGCGCTCCGCCGGCTGGTGCTGGAGCATGTGGAAGGACGCGAGCTTCGCATGCTCGGCCAGGAGCGGGTCAACGTGCTGCTGCTCAACCTAGCCCTCGACCGGGCCTTCCCGCGGCCAGCCGGGCCGGCGCTGTCCTGAGCCGCCACCCCCATGAACCAGCCCGACCCGCAGCGCGCCTCGCCCGAGGCCCTGCTCGACCAGGCCCGCCAGGAAGGGCGCGGCAGGCTGCGGGTGTTCATGGGTGCTGCCCCGGGAGTCGGCAAGACCTACGCCATGCTCCAGGCAGCACGTGCCGCCAAGGCCGACGTGGTGATCGGCGTGGTCGAGACCCACGGGCGCCAGGAAACCCAGGACCTGGCCGAGGGCATCGAGGTCCTGCCCAGGAAGTCGATCCTCTATCGCGGCCGCCTGGTGCCCGAGTTCGACCTGGAAGCGGCCCTGGCCCGCCGGCCTGGCCTGCTCCTGGTCGACGAGTACGCCCATTCCAACGTCCCGGGCAGCCGGCACCCCAAGCGCTGGCAGGACGTCGACGAGCTGCTGGATGCCGGAATCGACGTCTGGACCACGCTGAACGTGCAGCATGTCGAGAGCCTGAACGACGTGGTGCAGCGGATCACCGGGGTCCGGGTGCGCGAGACCGTGCCCGACGCGGCGTTCCAGGATGCCCACGAGATCGTCCTGGTCGACCTGCCGCCGGACGAGCTTCTCAAACGCCTGGCCGAGGGCAAGGTCTATGTCCAGGACACTGCCACCCGCGCGGTGCAGAGCTTCTTCAAGCCCAGCAACCTTCTGGCCCTGCGCGAACTGGCGCTGCGCCGGGTGGCGGCCCGGGTCGACAGCGACCTGGTCGCGCGCATGCAGGGCGGCGCCATCGAGGGACCCTGGGCGGCCGGTGAGCGGATCATGGTCTGCGTCGGCCCGGACGGCTCGGCCACGCGGGTCGTGCGCGAAGCCAAGCGGCTGGCCGACCTGACCGGTGGCTCCTGGTTCGCGGTGAGCGTCGAGCAGCCCGGGCGGACGATCGACGCCCAAGGCCGCCGCAGGATCGCCGAGGCCGTGCGCCTAGCCGAGAGCTTGGGCGGCGAGGTCCGGCAACTGGTGGCCGCCGACCTGGCAGGCGAGCTCCTGCGCTTCGCCCGCTTCCAGAACGTCACCCAGATCGTGATCGGCCAGGCAAGGGCCGGCCGGTTTCGTGCCCTGTTCGGCCGCACGCTCGCCGATGCGCTGGTCAAGAGCGGCAACGGCATCGCCGTCCACGTCCTGACTTCGGATTCCCGGCAGGCCGAGCCCGTCCGGCTCGCCTTGCCGGCCCTGGGATCCTGGCGCGGCTACCTCGTGGCTGCCCTGGGCGTGGCGGCGGTGGTCCTGGTCGGCACCTGGATCGAGCGGTTCGTGGCGCTGCCGAACATCTCCATGCTGTTCCTCATGGCGGTGCTCGTCCCGGCGATCCGCTTCGGGATCTGGCCGGCCGTGTTCGCCTCCTTCCTGTCGTTCCTCGCCTACAACTATTTCTTCATCAATCCGGTGCGCACCTTCACGGTGGCGCGCCCGCACGAGCTCCTGGCGCTCGGCATCTTCCTGATCGTGGCCGTGCTGACCTCGGCCATTGCCGGCCGGGCGCGCGAGCAGGCCGATGCCGCGATCGTCCGGATGCGGGCGACTCGGCGCCTGTACGAGTTCACCCGCAAGCTCTCCGCGCTGGCCGACGAGAAGGCGTTGGTGGAAGGGGCGGTGGCCGAGATTGGTGCCATGCTGGACCGGTCGGTCGTGATCCTGCGCGACGGCCGCAACGGGCTGGTGCCGGCCGCCGCCGTGCCGGCCGGGAACCGGCTGGACACCGCCTCGCTCACCGCCGCGCGCTGGGCGTTCGAGCACGACGAGCCGGCCGGCGCCGACACCGGCACGCTGCCGAGCGTGCCCTGGCTATTCCTGCCGCTGCGCCAGCAGGAGCGGCGGATCGGCGTGATCGGCATCGAGGTGGAGCCGTCCGGCGAGCCCCTGGACGGGGAGATGCGCACCCTCCTGGATGCCCTGGCCGGCCAGGCCTCGATCGCCCTGGACCGTGCCGGCCTAGCCCGGGAGATGACCGACGTGCGGATGGCGGCGGAAACGGAACGGGTGCGCAACATCCTCCTGGCCTCGATCTCCCACGACTTTCGCACGCCGCTGGCCTCGGTGCTGGGGGCGGCTAGCAGCCTGTTGGACTATGGCGAGCGGATGAGTGCCGCCGAGCGGCAGGACCTTTTGGCCCAGGTGCGCGACGAGGCCGAGCATCTGGACGGGATGGTGCGCAACCTCCTGTCGATGACCCGGCTGGAAGCCGGCGCGCTCGACCTGCGCAAGGACTGGGTCGATCTGGAGGAGGTGCTGAACCGCGTGGTCGCGGTGGCCCGCCGGCGCGGGGCGACCCAGCGGTTCACCCTGCAGGTACAGGCCGGGCTGCCGCTGGTCTTCGCCGACCAGAACCTGCTGGGCCAGGCCCTCGGCAACGTGGTCGGCAATGCCATCCGCCATGCTGGGCCGGCCGCGAATGTGGTCGTGGCCGCCCGGCAGGAAGGCTCAGCCGTGCAGGTGTCGATCACCGACGATGGTCCCGGCATCGATCCGGCCCTTCTCCCCCACGTGTTCGAGAAGTTCGCTCGCGCCGCGCAGGGCAGTGCCGACGGCGGCGAGGGCTCCGGTCTGGGCTTGGCCATCGCCAAGGGGATCATCGAGGCCCATGGTGGCGCCGTACAGGCGCAAGGGAGCGTGGAGAACGGCCGCGGCGCCCGCATCGTGATGACCCTGCCGATCGGAGAACGAGATTGAGCCGGCAGCGCGTGCTGGTGGTGGATGACGAGGCGGCAATCCATCGCTTTTTGGGCCCGGCCTTGGTTGCGAACGGTTACGAAGTCCTGCGCGCCGATACCGGAGAAGCGGGCCTCCAGGCGATCGCCACGCGCGCACCCGACATCGTCGTCCTGGACCTTGGCCTGCCCGACATGGACGGTAAGGAGGTGCTGCGGCGCCTGCGAACCTGGTCGCAGCTGCCCGTCGTGATCCTGTCCGCCCGCGACCGCGAGGCCGAGAAGATCGAGGCGCTCGACACAGGCGCCGACGACTTCGTCAACAAGCCGTTCGGCGCCGGCGAGCTGATGGCCCGGCTGCGCGCGGCCTTGCGTCACCGGATGCAGACCGCAGGCGAGGTGCCGGTCCTGCGCGTGGAGGATCTGGAGATCGACCTGCCAAGGCACCGGGTCATCCGGGGTGGCAGGGAGTTGAAGCTGACCCCCAAAGAGTTCGACCTGCTGGCCCTCCTCGTCCGTCATGCCGGCAAGGTGGTCACCCACCGCCAACTGCTGACGACCGTGTGGGGCCCGGCACATGAGCACGACACTCAGTACCTGCGGGTCTATGTCGGCCAGCTGCGGCAGAAGATCGAGCGGGATCCGGCGGCCCCGGCACTGATCGTGACGGAGCCAGGCATCGGCTACCGCCTGGGGTGGTGGTGAGAAGCTCGGGTAGAAGCATCTCCGTTGGGTCTACCCCAGCAAGACGGCTGATCGAGACGCCCTCTCCTGTCTCACATGGGTTGTTCTTGATCTTCC
>NZ_WUJP01001081.1 GCF_009806515.1 Geminicoccus flavidas
GCCCGCTCCTTCATGGGCGTCCTCTGCCTCGCTGCCTCCCTCGACTGGCTCAAGAACTAACGGGGCCTAACGGACCCTAGATGCTCCGCGGGATCTCGTGCAGGTAGGGATAGTGGCCGCAGACCGCCATCAGCGCGGTGCCATGCTGATCGCCAGCCGGTTGGCGTGGCGGCTGCCGCACTTGGCGCAGACCAGCCGGCGCTCGATCTCGTCGATCCGCTTGGCAGGTGTGGTTCTGGTTATGGCCTGCGCATCTCATGATAGAGCTGCATTACTTCCGCTGCCGACAAGGGCCGATCATAGATGCGTATGTCATCGATCGCGCCCCTAAAATAGCTCTTGAAGTCCCTTGTCCCAATCCGGACTGGCGCTGTGCCGTTCTTTGGGTTGATGTGGTACTGGCTGTTCATGAACGGGTCCTGATCCTGTTGCTTACCGTTCTTGTACCAGGTGATCGTGTCGGTGTTCCTGTTCGCGACGCCTACATAATGATACCATCGGCCTGAAGTTACCTGCTCCTGGACAAAGCTTCCTGCTCCTTCACCGCCAGCCAGGTTGAACAGATAGAAGCTGGTTCGATTGCCCCTGCGCTCGGTGTTGTTGCGGCTGTACATTCTGAACACCCACTCGTGCTGGCCCACCTCTCCCTTTCCCAGCCAGTGCACGTAGCCGGTTCCTTCTTTGCTGATGAATTCCAAGGTGTCTGGGCGCATCCAGACCGAGATCGAAAGCTGCCCTGTCGTCGCAAGGCTGAAGACATCGTGGTCCGGCACCTCGACGTAGGCATCGGACCCATTGAAGAAGTAGGCTTGGCGAGGCCTACCGAAACGGTCCCTTGTCAGTCTCGCGTGATGGACGGTGCCGTGGTGTCCTTGGCCGGACAAGTCCCGGGCACTGCCGCTGAAGTCATACCTCGCTACTAGTCCATCCTTTGGGACCGCAGCGAAGCTCGATGCCGTGGTCGCCATAAGTGAAAATGCCAGCGAAGAGGCCATGCCGAGCCTTCTCCAAAGCCGTTTCATGGCGCAGACATGGCAGGCATTCCTCTGCTTGCGTTGGGCGAGAACGACCGAATGATCATCGATCATGCTTGGCATGATGCTTCTCCTCCCATGCCATGGGGCTAAATTCGCGCCATGTCGACCTTGTTGTCATGATCCGGAATCGATCTAATATACCGAGCAAGCCAGCTGGTGCATTCGGAAAACAATTTCGGATAACTTCCACTATATGAGAAGTCTACAACGCTACTTGGCGTTGTATCTTGTGTAAGATAGTTGTTGTTAACAGCATGCTGCGGATTAATCTGTATCAGATGGTAGCTTAATTATATCTGTTGGATAATATGCCATTAAATATTCTTGGAATGTGACGGCTGTCATATGCTTGTTTTGGATCTGCGTTGTGTGCGACGACAGATCAAGCTGGCGGTTGGATGTGGCCTGACGGTGAACCTCGCAATCGGACAGGCAGCGGCATGCGACGGGCGACCGCTTCTCGTCGATCGACGGGATTGGCGGAGCTTAGCCCGGACCTGGCAAATGAGCCGCACCAGAAATGAGCCGGCCCAGCTGAGTGCTGCTGACCTGGATACGGGCGCGCGTGGCTCTAGAAATACAGAGGCGCCGGCGCTTCTGGGGGATGTGATGCCGGCGCAAGCTCTATACGGAGCAAATCGACAGGAAGCAGCGGGGGTCCCCGCAACGTTCTGTCTGGTTCTACCATGCCGGTTCTTTGATCCGCCCTCACAAGGGATGGGCGAGTTTGGTGATTCCGGACATGGCGTTCTGGTGGTCGTCGAGATGGCAAGGTCCGGCTGGCTGCCCGCACCAGTTAGCGGACCCTATTGCCCTATGACGGCAGCAGGCTCAGACCCGTTCGTTTGACGCAGCTGCTGCTAGCATAACCCTCAGCGAGAGGCGGATGCCCATGGACCTTGGTAGTATCGAGTAGGGTCAAGTGCTATCCTCCGGCTAGCATCGGTAGAGGGATGGCATGGCCAGTACGACGGAGAAACTGAGCATCACCCTGCCCCATGACATGGCGGCGATGATCCGGGGCAAGGTCCGGACTGGCGCCTATGCCTCCAGCAGCGAGGTCATCCGCGAGGCGCTGCGGCTCCTGCAGGCCCAAGAACGAACCCGTGAGATGGAACTGGCCGAGCTGCGGCAGAAGATCGCCGAGGGCCGCACCAGTGGAGAGCCAGTGGCGGCGGAGCAGGTGTTCGATCGGCTGGAAGCCAAGTACGCTGCGGCCAAACGGCAAGGATGATGCGCTGCTTCTTCACACCAGCCGCGGAGAGCGATCTGGAGGAGATCGGCGACTACATCGCAGCGGATAGTCCGGCCCGTGCCTTGCTCTTCGTGCAGCAACTGCGCAAGCGCTGCCAGGAGCTTTGCGGCTTTCCCAAGGCCTATCCGCTTCGTTCTGACCTGGCACCGCACATCCGGGTCATGGCGTTCCGGCACTACCTGATCTGCTACTCCTTGCATCCGGATCGGGTGGTGATCGAGCGGATCATGCAGGGCAGCCGGGATGTGCAGGCGCTGTTCCGATAGATGCCATGTCATGGATGGAGATGATCGATGAGCTGGAGCCCCTGTCCCGATCCTGTGCTGGGCGACCGCCGGACCACGGACGTCATCGAGACGCTGATCGTGCCGCGCGCGGTCGACCTCGGCGAAATGACGGTGCGGCGCGCCCTGCCCTCCACCAAGCGGCAGATGGTCGGCCCGTTCATCTTCTTCGACCAGATGGGTCCCGCGGAGTTCCTGACCGACCAGGGCATCGACGTGCGCCCCCATCCGCACATCAACCTCGCGACGCTGACCTATCTGTTCGAGGGCGAGATCCTGCACCGCGACAGTCTGGGAACCGAGCAGGCGATCCAGCCGGGTGCGGTGAACTGGATGCGCGCTGGGCGCGGCATCGTCCATTCCGAGCGCACCAGCGAGCAGCGCCGCCGCGACGGCCAGCGCCTGTTCGGCATCCAGACCTGGATGGCGCTGCCGGCGGCGCAGGAGGAGACCGATCCGGCCTTCTTGCACCACAAGGCGGACGCGCTGCCGGTCATCGATGCCGACGGCATCCGGGCAAGACTGATCGCAGGACAGGCGTTCGGCGCCGCCTCGCCGCTGGCGACCGCGTCGGAGACGCTCTACGCCGACGTGCAGCTTGAGCCGGGTGCCCGGATGCCGATCGACGCAACCTACGAAGAGCGCGCGCTCTACACCATCGCCGGCACGATCGAGGTGGCGGGTGACCGGTTCGAGCCCGCCCAACTCCTGGTGCTGCGCCCAGGGGATGGCATCACCGTCACCGCCACGTCGGCGGCGCGGTTCATGCTGTTTGGCGGCGCGCCGATGGAAGGGCCGCGCTACATCTGGTGGAACTTCGTTTCCTCGCGGCCTGAGCGGATCGCGGCGGCCAAGGAGGAATGGGCGCGCGGCCGCTTCGACACCGTGCCAGGCGATGAGGCAGAGTTCATCCCTCTGCCCAACAGGCAAGATGACCCGCTACGGGCTGAAGGGGGCGTGCACTATCCTTAACTGATTGTTGGCCACGTCGCTTGGGCGGCCAGTTCGCAGGCTGGTCAGGCAGGTCGTGGCTGGAGAGCGGCGGTCGGGCACGCCCTTCCCCTGTGCGCCCGACGCCCGCTACGGGCAGGTCCATGCGCGCCCTTCTCGCCATCCTCGCTCTGGTCTTGCCGCTGCCGCACCCGGCCACCGCCGAGACCCTTCATGGCTGCGGCGAGGTCACGGACGGCGATACTCTGCGGATCGGCGACGTCGCGGTGCGGCTCTAAAGGGAATCGTCGCGCCGAAGCTGCGCGAGCCGGGCGGTGCCGAGGCGAAGGCGTACCTGATCGAGCTGGTCCAGGGGTGCCCGGTCGTATGCGAGCTCAGCCGCGAACGCACCTACGACCGCCGGATCAGCACCTGACGGGTGGATGGCGCGGACCTGGGGCCACTCCATGAGATCGATTGGCTGGAACCTGAGCCGGGCACGTAGCGCAAGTCGTTTCATCCACCGGTCCAGATCGACTCCAGATAGCATCTTGGACTTTAGGGAGCGGGACGTCTCGTGCTGCTGCCTTGCTGGGGGTGGGCACCTAAAGGTGCACCTCACGCCCTTATCGCTGGCGGGTGCAGTGATAGCCACTGGCCGCCGTCGCGAGCAAAGGTAATCAACTGGCTGCTGCGAAGTATGGCCCATTAAGTATCAATGATTTAAGATAATTCTTGATCCTATTATAGTCACACTCTGGATTGCCTCGCAATCATTCTGCTGGACATCCGGCCCCGCACCATTACGGCAGGTGCCGCAACGATACCCGACACCGTGCGCTTTGGGGACGGATTTGTACAGGATAGGGATGTGCTTCCATGGTCGGCCGACCGGGTTGAACGGCGAAATAGCTTGCCTGGCCCGGCTGCTGGGCAGCACCTCCCTGGTCGGACTGCTCTGCCTGCTGCCGTCCGTGCTCCCCGCGCAGACGGCGGCGGAGACCGGCAGCGCGTCGCAAGATCCCATCCAGCTGGAAAGCGTGGTGGTCACCGGCGAATACGCCGCCGAGAGCCCGACCGGGCCTGGCCAGGGCTTCGTCGCCACGCGATCAGCCACAGGCTCCAAGACCGACACGCCGGTCCTGGAGATCCCGCAATCGGTCTCCACCGTGACGGCCGACCAGATGCAGGCGCGTGTGGTCCAGAGTGTCGGCCAGGCGCTGAACTACTCTGCGGGCGTGGTCGCCGAGCCGTTCGGCGCCGACCCGCGCACCGACGTTCCGATCATCCGCGGCTTCTCCGCCGCAGAAAGCCAGTACCTGAACGGGCTGAAGCTGGTGCGCGAGTTTGGCAGCACCGCCATCGAGCCCTATGGGCTGGAGCGGGTCGAGGTGCTGCGCGGCCCCTCCTCCGTGCTGTATGGGCAGGGCAACCCGGGCGGCATGATCAACCTGATCAGCAAGCGTCCGACCTGGGAGAGCTTCGGTGAGGTCAACGCCGAGGCAGGCACATTCGACCGCTACACCGGCAGCTTCGACCTGGGCGGGCCGGTCGGCGAGGGCGGGCAGTTCGCCTATCGCCTGACCGGCCTTGCGCGCGACGGCGGCACCCAGCAGCGCCATGTCGACGACGACCGGCTGTTCCTGGCTCCGGCCCTGACTTGGGCACCGACCGACGCCACCTCGTTTACCCTTCTGACGAGCATTCAGTACGACCATCCCTACTCGCCGATGGGTCTGCCGAACCAGTACACAGTCGGGCCGGATTCGAACCGGCTCGGGCGGCGTACCTATCTGGGCGAGCCGGACTTCGACAGCTCCAACCGCACGCTCGGCAGCATCGGCTACGAGTTCCAGCACCGGTTCGCCGACCGCTGGACCTTCCGCCAGAACGGCCGCTACCTGCTCTTGGATTGGGACTATCGGAGCCTCTACTTCAGCGGGCTGGATCCGACCAATCCGACGCTCGCCAACCGCGGCTCGTCCTGGAACGACGAGAACCTGAACACCTTCACCTTGGACAACCAGGTGGAGACCAGTTTCGCCACTGGCCCGGCGGGGCATACCCTGCTGATGGGCGTGGATGCCCGCTATCACGACGCCGACACGCTCACCGAGTTCGGCTTGGCGCCGCCGGTCGACGTGTTCGACCCGCAATACGGTGCCACCATCACCAAGGATAGCCTCTGGTACACGGAAAAGGACGACGGCGAGCTCACCCAGATCGGCGCCTATGCCCAGGACCAGGTTCGCTGGGAGCAGTGGCTCCTAACCCTCGGCCTGCGCTACGACTGGGCCAAGGCCAACTCCACCACCACCTCGAACTTCGGCAATACCCGCCAGGATCAGACTGACCATGCCTGGACCGGCCGCGCCGGCCTGACCTACCTGTTCGGCAACGGCCTGGCTCCGTATGTCAGCTACGCGACCTCGTTCGAGCCGGTGATCGGCAACATGCCGGCTGCGCTCGGCGGCGGCGCGTTCAAGCCGTCCGAGGGCAAACAATGGGAAGCCGGGCTGAAGTACCGGCCGGAGGGCTGGAACGGCCTGTTCACCGCGGCGATCTATGACCTGCGCCAGACCAACGTCACCTCAACCGAACTGGTCAACGGCGTGAACGAGACGGTGCAGGAGGGTGAAGTTAAGGTCCAGGGCGTCGAGCTATCCGGGCTGGCCAGCCTGATGCAGGGTTTGGACCTGATCCTGAACTACACCTACACCGACGCCGAGATCACCGCCGGCGACAATAGCGGCAACCGCCCGGCTAACGTGCCCGAGCATTCGGCCAGTGCTTGGCTCGACTACACGATCCAGACCGGCATGTTCGAGGGCCTGGGCTTTGGCGGGGGCGTACGCTACGTCGGCAGCCGCTACGACCTCAACAGCAACACGACCGAGCTGGACAGCAACACGCTGCTGGACGCCGCAGTCCACTACGACGCCGGCAGCTATCGAGCCTCCCTCAACGTCAACAATCTAACCGATGAGAAGTACGTCGCCACCTGCGGCAACTTCGGTTGCTTCTATGGCGACGGCCTAACGGTCACCGGGAGGCTCACCTACGCGTGGTGAGCACAGCGACGGCAGTGATGCCGCTCTGGCAGATCGATGGCGTCAGCTTCGAAGTGCCGGGCAGGCAGATCCTCCAGCCCCTGACGCTTTCCCTCGCCAGGGGTCAGGTGCACGGGCTGATCGGGCCGAACGGGTCGGGCAAGAGTACGCTGGTCAAGCTGCTGGCCCGCCAGCTGCAGCCGGCCGGCGGCACCATCCGGTTCGACGGCCGGCGGCTGGCGGAGTTCGGCGACCGCGCGTTCGCCCGCCAAGTCGCCTACCTGCCGCAGTTCACTCCGGCGGCGGACGGAATGACCGTGCGCGAGTTGGTGCGGCTCGGCCGGTTTCCGTGGCACGGCACGCTGCGGCGCTTCTCGGCCGGGGACGAGGCTGCGGTGGAATCGGCCCTGACGCGCACCGGTGTCATGGGTCTGGCCGGCCGTGCGGTTGACAGCCTGTCCGGCGGCGAGCGCCAGCGTGCCTGGGTGGCCCTGATGCTGGCCCAGTCGCCGCGCTGCCTGCTCCTGGACGAGCCGACGTCGGCGCTCGACATCGCCCACCAGATCGAACTGCTCTCCCTGGTCCAGGAACTGGCGCACGCCGAGGCCGGACTCACCGTGATCGTGGTGCTGCACGACATCAACATGGCGGTGCGCACCTGCGACCGGCTGATCGCCTTGAAGAGCGGGCAGCTCATCGCGGAGGGTCCGCCGGCGGCGATCATGCGGCCGGAGGTGCTCAGAGCCATCTACGGGCTGGACATGGGTATCCTGCCGCACCCCACCCGCGGCGAGCCGCTCGGCTACGTGCTGTGATCCGCCGGATCGTCCGACCGAGCCGCCGGCAGTTGCTGGCCGGGTTCGCCGCGCTGCCGCTGGCAAGGCGTGCCGCTGCCGCCAGGGCCATCCCGGGGCGGGTGGCGACGGTCGACTGGGCACTGCTGGAAACCCTGCTGGCGCTGGACGTGGTACCGGTTGCCGCCCCGGAGCTGCTACTCTACCGCAGCACGGTGATCGAGCCCGACCTGCCGGACGGGATCGCAGATATCGGCCTGCGCGGCCAGCCCAACTACGAGGCGCTGCGCGCGACCGATCCCGACCTCATCCTCAGCTCCAACTATTACACCTGGGCCGAGCCGGCGCTGCGTCGGATCTCACCGGTCGAGAGCATCTCCATCTACGGCACGGGCGAGCCGGTCTTTGCCGCGGCAGAGGCGGCCACGCGGCAGATCGGCGTCCTGCTGGACCGGCAGGAAGCCGCCGAGCGGCTGGTCGAGGCGATCGTGGACCGGTTGGCCGTCCTAAAGACCGAGCTCGCCGGGGGCGACGGCCGGCCGCTGATCGTGATCAATCTGGGGGATGCCCGGCATTTCCGGGTGTTCGGCGCGGACAGCATGTTCGGCGAGGTCCTGATCCGGCTGGGCTTGGCCAATGCCTGGAGCGAGAATACCAGCTATTCCGCGAGCGCCCCGCTCGGCATCGAGATGCTGGCCCAGGTGCCGGACGCGACCATCGTGGTCGTGCCGCCCGTGCCGCCCGATGCCGCCCGCGTGCTGCCGGGTAGCGCGTTCTGGAACGCCCTGCCTGGCGTGGCGGACGGGCGCCTGTTGCGCCTGGACGCGATCAATCCGTTCGGTGCCCTGCCCGCCGCCTTGCGTTTCGCCCGGCTGCTGGTCGACGCCTTGGCCCGGCCGCCGGAGGAACGTGGCCTTGGCTGAGATGGCCCTCTCTGCTCCGCAGGAACGGCGGCCGCTCCTGCTCTGGGTAGGGCTGGCGCTGCTGGCCTGCCTGCTATGCCTCCACGGCATCCTTCAGCGCCCGGCTCTGCCGGGCGATCCCGCGGTCGCGGCCACCCTCGACCGGATCTTGGTCTGGCACGGCCTTGTGCCGCGCGCCGCCACCGCCATTTTGGCCGGTGCTGCGCTGGCCCTGGCGGGTGCACTGCTCCAGCGCGTCCTGCGCAACCCGATCGCCGACCCCTCCACCCTCGGCATAGCGTCCGGCGCGCAGCTGGCGCTTACCGTCGCGGCCGTGGCCTCGCCGCTGCTGGACAGCGTGCCGCGCGAGGTGGTGGCCCTGACCGGCGGCGTTCTTGCCGTGGCGCTGGTGCTGGGCCTTGCTTGGCGCGGCGGGCTGGCACCGGTGACGGTGGTGTTGGCCGGCATGACGGTCGCCCTGGTGGCGGCGGCACTCAGCGCGGCGCTGATTCTGTCCCAGGGCGACTACGTCCTCTCGCTGTTCATCTGGGGTGCGGGCTCGCTCCACCAGCAGGGCTGGGACGCCCCGGCGGCACTTGCCGGCCGACTCGCCGCCGGAGCGCTAGCGGCGGCGCTCCTGCTGCGCCCGCTCACGGTGCTGGGGCTGGGCGATGCGCAGGCGCGCAGCCTGGGTCTGGCCCTGCACGGCACCCGGTTCCTGGTGATCCTGGTGGCGGTGTGGCTGGCGGCGAGCGTCACGGCACTGGTAGGGGTGATTGGCTTTGTCGGCTTGGCGGCACCGGCGTTCACCC
>NZ_WUJP01000389.1 GCF_009806515.1 Geminicoccus flavidas
ATGATCCACGTGACCAATCGTGCCAATGTTCGCATGCGGCTTCGTCCGCTTGAACGTCTCTTTGGCCATGGCGGCAACTTATCCGGGGCTTTGGTGGGTCGAGGTGGTGAGGTTCCGGCGTGGAGCGGGCGACGGGGATCGAACCCGCACAACCAGCTTGGAAGGCTGGGACTCTACCATTGAGCTACGCCCGCGCCGCACGGAGGAAGCACTCGCACCGGAGCGAACCCCGGGGGCGGGATGGTGGAGGGGGTTGGATTTGAACCAACGTAGGCTGACGCCGGCAGATTTACAGTCTGCTGCCATTGACCACTCGGCCACCCCTCCGGTAGCCCTGCCCGCAAGCGAGAGCGGCCGGGTGGTAGACGTCCGAGCGACGCCTTGTCAATCGACTGCACCGAGAAAATCGCGAGATTCCGTTGAAGCGACGCCCCGCGGCCAAGAGCCCGACCATTCTGCTGTTCGGACGCCACGCCGTGGCAGCCGCCCTGGCCAACCCCGCAAGGCGCGTCCGCCGCCTCCATATCGGCGAGGCGGCCGCCCGCTCGTTCGAGATCCCACAGGAGCGCGCCGGGCTGGAAGTGCGCAAGCTCGACGAGCGGGGCTTCGAGCTGCTGCTGGGGCGGGGTGCCGTCCATCAGGGGGTGGCGCTGGAGGTGGAAGCGCTGGCGCCGATCGACCCTGGCACCTTCCTGGACGAGAATCCGCAGGCGCGCCGGATCGTGGCGGTCGACCAGGTTACCGACCCGCGTAACCTGGGGGCGATCCTGCGCTCTGCTGCCGCGTTCGGAGTGGATCTGGTGATCCTGCCCGAGCGGCATGCCGCACCCCTGGACGGAGTCTGTGCCCGGGCGGCGGCAGGCGGGCTCGATCTCGTCCCGATCGCCCTGGTGGTGAACCTCGCGCGCAGCCTGACGGAGCTCAAGGAGCGCGGCTTCACCGTGGTTGGGCTGGCCGGCGAGGCAGAGACTAGCCTCGATGCCGACCCGCCGGCGGAGCCCTGGGTGCTGGTGCTGGGCAGCGAGGGCGAAGGCATGCGCCGGTTGGTGCGCGAGCGCTGCGACCGGCTAGCCGCCCTGCCGATCGACCCGCGCATCGAGAGCCTGAACGTGTCGGTGGCGGCGGGCATCGCGCTCTGGGCGCTGAGCCGGCCCGGCCGCGGCTGAAGCACCCGCCGGAGGCGCTTTCACAGCTTCTCCTGCATGATCTACTGTCGGCCGTGCACGGATGTGCGGGGGCGGGCTCATGGCGGACGGGATCGATGGGGTTCGAGCACTGCTGGGGGCCAAGGCCCGGCCGGTCGGCTGGGCGGAGCGCCGTGCCCGGCTCGACGAGGTGGCATCCGTCGATCCACCGGCACTGGACCTAGAGTTCACACCCGCCCGGATCGGCCCGCTTCCTGCGGAATGGTCGCTGGCTCCCGGCAGCGATCCGGCCAGGGTGCTCCTATACTTCCATGGCGGCGGCTACTGCTCGGGCTCGATCCTGAGCCATCGCGGCATGGTCGGCGCCGCCGGCCGGGCCGCAGGCGTGCGGACGCTGGCCATCGGCTATCGGCTGGCCCCGGAGCATCCCTTCCCTGCCGCCCTGGACGATGCGCTGGACGCCTACCGGTTCCTACTCGCTGAAGGCTACCCGCCCGGCTGGATCGCGCTGGGCGGCGACAGTGCCGGCGGCAACCTCCTGCTGGCCTGCATGCTGCGCCTGCGCACCGAAGGCCTGCCCCTGCCTGGCTGCGGCTGGCTGGTCTCGCCCTGGATCGACCTGCGGATGACCGGCGAGAGCCTGGACGACAAGGCGGCGGTGGACCCGCTCATCCAGCGCGACTACCTCCACGGCCTGGCCCAGGCCTTCCTGGCCGGTCACGACCCGGACGATCCGCTGATCTCAGCGCTCCATGCCGATCTTTCCGGGCTGCCACCGATGCTGGTCCAGGTGGGCTCGGCCGAGACCCTGCTGGACGACGCCGTGCGGGTCGCCCGGGCGCTCGGTGCCGCCGATGTCGAGGTGCGCCTGGAGATCTGGCCGCACATGATCCACGCTTGGCATCTCTGGGCAGCGCGGTTGGCCGAGGGGAAGGCCGCGATTGCCGCTGCCGGCGGCTTCATCGCCACCCGGCTGCAGGCAGCCCCTTCCGAGACGCTTACCGAAACCGGCGGACGCTGATAGAACTCCGCCGCGTGGGCCGGCGTAGCTCAGCTGGTAGAGCATCCGCCTTGTAAGCGGGAGGTCACGGGTTCGATCCCTGTCGCCGGCACCACTTCCCGCCCGGCCCATGTGCCGCACCGGCTCCACCGACACCATGACATCGCCGTTGCTGTAGATTCCGCGGAAATCGCAGGGGTTGTCGTCGGTTTCTTTCTCACCCATCTTCCTCCCCGGCCGCCCGGGAGCCCGGCAGCCAAGGAAAATGCAGATGTCATGCCGCCTGGGGCGGCTAGCCAGTTGAATGGAGCGGCGCGATGCGTCCACAGGATGCGCACGTTGCCGACCGCCGACCTGTCCGCCGCGGCCGCCCGGCACGGTGGCTCGTTGCCGGCTTGCTGGCAGGCGCGGCGGTGGCGCTGACTGGTGCCGGCTGGTGGGGCTGGCAGCTCAAAACCGATCTGGCCCTGCGCGAGGTGACGATTGAGCAGCTGGCACGCCGCAACGAGGCGCTGCTGGATGCCCAGGCCCAGGCGCAGAAGCTGGAGGCCCAGCTCGA
>NZ_WUJP01000398.1 GCF_009806515.1 Geminicoccus flavidas
GATCAGTCAGCCCGGCGACGGTGGCGGCCCGCTCCGCCATCTGCAGCATGGTCGGCCTGCCGGCCAGCTCCGGCCAGAACAGCTGCGGCGCTGAGCCGAAAGAGTTGAGGCGGGTGGCGAAGCGCGACAGGGACATAAGGCGGACCCGAACAGTTTCTTCACGGCTATCCGCTTCCGCGTGAGGCCGTCAAATTCGCTCAGGGCAGAGAATCGGGCCGCACGCCGCAGGCGGCAAGCCCCGGCGGGAGCTGCGGCTGCAGACGATCATGGACGGGCCGCGATCCTTCCATCATCGGTGGCGGCACCCATCCGGACTGGCCGGAGGGGATCAGGAGGAACCTGGGCGATGATCCATGAACTGCGCGTCTATCACTGCGTGCCGGGCCGGTTGCCGGCCCTGCTCAATCGCTTCGAGACGGTGACGCTCGCCATCTGGGAGCGATTCGGCATCCGCCAGGCCGGGTTCTGGACGGTCGGCATCGGCGAATCGAACCAGACGCTCTATTACCTGCTCGAATGGGAGTCGCTGGCCGAGCGCGAGCAGAAATGGAACGCGTTCATGAGCGATCCGGAATGGCTGGCCAAACGCGCGGAGAGCGAGAAGGACGGGCCGATCCTCCAGCGGGTCAGCAACCAGATCCTGGTGCCGACCAGCTTCTCCTCCGTGCGGTAAGCTGGCCGGGTGTTGCCGGGAATCCGCCACTTCCGGTTGACGAGTGTCCTGGCCGTTTGCCACCGATGCCTGGCACCGCGACCGGTGCGGCAACCAGTGGTGGTGGAGGGAGGATGGCGATCTGGCGGTGGATGACGACCCTGGTGGCGGGCCGGCCGCGCGAACTGCCGCTGGCCAAGCGCGACCTGCTCATCCACGACCATGTCGACCTCCTGCCGACCCGCTGGACCGGCGCCGATCTCTCCAGTGCGACCGACTGGCTGGCCGGCCGGAGCGCGGCGGCGGCCGCCGGCCGACCGGCGGCGCAGATGGTGCCGGCCGGCCGCCGGGTCTGACGGGGCACCGGCTCGCCAGGACCCAGGCCACTTTATCCGCTCCACCGCTTGCTCTTCCATGGCCCCGGCGCAGGGCGGACGCGAGGGTGTCATGGCAGCGGCTCCCGTGAACGGCTTCATCATGCGGCGGCCGACACTGCATGATTATGCGGCCTGGAGCGGGGCGGGGCTGACTGTCGAGACCTACCGCAGCGATGCCGGCGAGATGCTGGCCCGCTCGCCCGTCATCGCATCACCCTGAACCAGACCGTACATCGCCGCTACGCACACCGCTCAGGCGATGCCGGTGCCGTCGCCCGGCTGGCGCGGCCCAGGCGACCCTGGGCTTCGAGCCCCCGGCACCTCGCTCAAGATCGCCGCCACCTGCGTGATCGGCGCCATCGTCGGCGAATGGATCGGGGCGAACCAGGGCCTGGGTGCTTTGATCATCCAGTCGACCTTCAACTATCAGACCGACCGGCTCTACGCGGCGGTGATCACCTCCTCGACCCTGGGCTTCCTGTTCTTCGGCATCGTCGTCCTGGCCGAGCGACTGGTCATGCGCCGCCACCCGGCTTGAACGACGATCTCGCTCAGGCCGGCGGGAGCTGAGCCAGCAGCCGGTCGGCGTCGCCGCGGCCGGCCGCCTTGGCGCGGGTCAGCCATTGCCGCGCGAGTTCCGGGTTCTTCGCCACCCCGTTGCCCTCCAGATAGGCCCGGCCCAGCGTGAACATGGCGCTGGAATGGCCGGCCGCCGCGGCCTGTTCCAGCATGGCCAGCCCTGCCGCCTGGTCGTGCTGGCCACTGCCCGGATCCAGCAGCACCTGAGCCAGCCGGTACATGGCGCTGGCATTGCCGGACGCCGCACCGACCTCGAGCAGCGGCACTGCCTGCCTGACGTCGACGGGCACGCCGGTGCCATCCAGATAGGCGATGCCGAGCTGAGTGCTGGCCAGCGCATCGCCCTCGGCGGCAGCCTCCTTCAGAAGGGAGATGCCGCGCTGGGGATCGGCTGGCACCACCTTCCCTTCCAGCAGGGCCCGGCCGTAATTGCCCTTGGTCGCAACATCGCCGGCCGCCACCGCCTCTTCCGCATAGCGGAT
>NZ_WUJP01000399.1 GCF_009806515.1 Geminicoccus flavidas
TGCCTTGGCCTGGTCGGGCGGCACGTCCTCCGCGCGCAGATAGAGCCGCGCCAGATAGGCATAGGCGCGCACTTCGTCGGCCGCCGCGGCCTCCTCCAGCAGGGCCAGGCCGCGCGGCACGTCCTGCGGCAGCCCCCTGCCCTCGGCATAGGCCCGGCCGAACACCGCCATCGTTCCGGTGTCGCCGCCGGCGATCGCCTTGGCCGCCCAGGCCTCGGCCTGCTCCGGATCCCGCTCGACCCCGTCGCCGTCCAGATAGGCCCGCGCCAGCCCGCCGGCAGCGCGCGGATCGCCCGCATCCGCCGCGCGGCGGAGCAGGTTCAGCCATTCGTCCTCGCTGCCACCGGATTCGCGGGTGAGCCGGGCCAGCCGAGTGGCGGAGCTGGCATCGCCGGCCTCGGCGGCCCGCGCCAGCCAGCGCCTAGCCTGCTCGGGATCGGCCGGCGCCAGGGTGCCCCGCTCGTAGACCCGGGCGAGCTGGCGCATCGCGTTCACGTCGCCGCTGTCGGCACGCTCGTTCAGGGCCGCCATCGCCGCGGCCACCGCGGCCGCCTTGGCCGGCCCATCATCCCCTGAAGCCACCAGCCGCTCGGCATGGCGCACGATGCCCTGCTCGTCGCCGGAAGCGGCCGCCTGCGCCCAGAGCTGGTCAATGCGGGCCTGGTCGGTGCTGCCGCTGCGCTCCAGCGTCCGGGCCAACTCGGCGGCGGCCCCGGGCGCATCGGCCGCAGCGGCCGCCTCCAGCAGCGGCATGCCCCGCTCGGGCTCGGGCGGCACGCCGTCGTCGCCGCGCACCAGCATCTTGCCCAGGAGATACTGGGCGTCGCCCCGCCATTCCGATTCCACCAGCACCGCCCGCTCCAGGGCGGCCTTGGCCCTGGCCGGGTCACGCCCGTCCGGCCCGCGCAGATAATAGCGGGCCTCGAACAGCAGGACCTTGGGGTGGCCGCTGGCGGCGGCCAGCTCGTAATTGGCGGTGGCGCCGTAGCGGTCACCGAACTTCTCGGCGAACCGCGCGCGCTCGAACGCCCGCTGCGCGTCCGCCGGCACGTTGTAGTCGGTGGCCGGCCGGCCGCTTTCCGGGGTCCAGCTTGGCGCGCACGCGGCAGTGGTACCGAGCAGGAGGCCGGCCGCCAGGAGGCGGATCACCGGCAAACGGTACGGGACGGCCCGGGCAGACTGCATCACTCCACTTCCAATCGCGATCCGCCAATTGCGACCCGGCTGCCCTGATCGGGCGCCCGGTCGATTCGCGGATGGGACATCGCCGGGTTTTTCCGGCGCCACCCATTGTCTACATCACCCCTATGAGCACCGACCACCCCTCCTCCGCCCGCCCAGCCCTGCCCCGCCCGCCCGTGGCCCGCACCGTGAGCGTGCAGCACGAGCGGTTCGGCACAAGCTGGGATGACCCGTATGCCTGGCTGCGCGACCCGGGCTTTCCGGACGTGACGGATCGGGAGATCCTGGCGCATCTGGAGGCGGAGAACGACTATCTGGCGGCTGCTACCGAGGGCCTCCAGCCGGAGATCGCCAGGATCAAGGCGGAGATGAAGGCGCGCATGGCGCCGGACGACGCCTCGGTGCCGGTGCGCCGCGAGGGGTTCTGGTATCACTGGGCGTTTCGCGACGGCGCCCAGTACCGCACCTGGTTCCGCCGTGCCCTGGAGGCGGCCGAGCCGGACGTGCTGCTGGACGAGCCGGCGCTCGCCGCCAGCCTGGACTTCTTCCGCTGCACCGGGCCGATGCCCGCGCCCGACCACCGCCTGGTCGCCTATGCCACCGATGAGGACGGCTCGGAGCGCTTTTTGATCCACCTGCTGGACACGAGCACCGGCAGCACCACCCGCAGCCTCGCCACGGGCACGTCCGGTGCGGTGGTCTGGGCGGCGGACGGCCGCTCCTTCCTTTATGTGGAGCTGGACCCGTCGCTCCGGCCGTTCCGAGTGCGCCGGCATACCATCGGTGCTGGCGGGCCGGACCCGGTGGTCTACGAGGAGAGCGATCCCGCCTTCTTCGTCTCGATCGGCCGCACCCGCTCGCGCGCCACGGTGACCGTCACCGCCTCGACCCATGTGACCGCCGAGGTGCGGCTGCTCGACCCCTCGCTGGACGGCCCGCTGCGCCTGATCGACGCGCGCCGGGAGGGCCGCTGGTATGAGGTGGACGAGCGCCACGGCACGTTGTGGATCCGCACCGACGACGCCCATCCGAACTTCCGCCTGTGCCGGGCCCCATTGGCGGCACCGGAGCCGGCCAACTGGGAGGAGGTGCTGCAGGGCTCCGACGAGCGCTATCTGCTGGGCGTCGACTGCTTCGACGGCTTTTTGGTGCGCAGCGAGCGGCTGGACGGGCTGGATCGCCTGGTGGTGGCACACGCCGACGGCCGTGAGCGGCCGATCGTCTTTCCCGAGGCAGTAGGCGATCCGGGGCTGGGCGAGAACCCGATGTTCGACACTGGCACGCTCCGCCTGGGCTTCTCGTCGATGGTCACCCCGCCCACCGTCTACGACTATCATGTCGCGGACGAGCGGCTGGAGGTGCGCAAGGTCCAGCGGATCCCGTCCGGCTACCAGCCGGAGCGCTGGCGGACCGAGCGCCTGTGGGCCGAGGCGGCCGACGGTGCGAGGGTGCCGGTCAGCATCGTCTATCCCAAGGACTTCCCGAAGGACGGCAGCGGCAGGGTGCTGCTCACGGCCTACGGCTCCTATGGCATGGGCCTCTCCCCTTCCTTCGGGCTGCAGCGCCTCACCTATCTGGAGCGGGGTGTAGCCGTGGCGATCGCCCATGTGCGTGGCGGCGACGAGCTCGGCCGGCCCTGGTATTTCGCCGGGCGGCGCGAGCACAAGCGCAACAGCTTCACCGATACGGTGGCGGCCGCGGAGATGCTGATCCGGGACGGCTGGACGGCCAGGGGCCAGATCGCGCTCCAGGGCGGCTCGGCCGGGGGACTGCTGGTGGGTGCGGTCGTCACCATGCGCCCGGGCCTGTGGGCGGCCGCGGTGGCTGACGTGCCGTTCGTCGACGTGCTCAACACCATGTCCGATCCGAGCCTGCCGCTCACGCCGATCGAATGGCCGGAATGGGGCAATCCTATCACCGACGAGAGGGCGTTCCGCACCATCCTGAGCTACAGCCCCTACGACAATGTCCGCCCCCAGGCCTGGCCGCCCATGCTGGTCACGGCAGGTCTGACCGACCCACGGGTGGGCTACTGGGAGCCCGCCAAGTGGGTGGCGCGGATCCGGGCGACCCGCACCGACGACGCGCCATTGCTGTTCAAGACCAACATGGGAGCCGGCCATTTCGGCAAGTCCGGCAGGTATGACGCGCTAGACGAGCGGGCCCTGGTCGCCGCCTTCATTCTGGAGCGGCTCGGCACGACCTGATTGACTCGGCACAATCGGAGTGCCTTCCTCCCCTGTAGTGGAACGGTGCCGCGGCAGGCCTGCGGCATCGAGGTCCGGGTCGGTGCATGCGGAAGTACATACCATGAAGAAGTTACTATTGGCGTCCGCGGCCATGCTGGCCGTTGCGGCGGGTAGCGGCACGGTGGAAGCCAAGACCTTCGTGTTCTGCTCGGAAGGCAGCCCGGAGGGCTTCAATCCGCAATTCTATACCGCCGGCACGACCTTCGACGCCACGTCGGAGACGATCTTTAACCGGCTGGTCGAGTTCAACTATGGCGAGACCACGCTCGGACCGGGCCTCGCCGAGTCCTGGGACATTTCCGAGGATGGCAAGGAGTACACCTTCCATCTGCGCCAGGGCGTGAAGTGGCACACCACCAAGGACTTCACCCCGACCCGCGATTTCAATGCCGACGACGTGGTGTTCACGTTCATGCGGCAGCTGGACAAGAACCACCCGTTCCACGCGGTGGGCGGCGC
>NZ_WUJP01000400.1 GCF_009806515.1 Geminicoccus flavidas
CAGCTACGAGTATTTCGACTCGATGGGCCTGCCCGAGCTGATCACCAAGATCGAGAAGATCGACGACCATACGGTGAAGTTCACGCTGAAGGAGCCGGAAGCGCCGTTCCTAGCCAACCTCGGCATGGATTTCGCGTCGATCCTGTCGGCGGAGTATGCCGACCAGATGATGCAGGCCGGCACGCCGGAGAAACTCGACAACAACCCGGTCGGCACCGGACCCTTCCTGCTGGTGGCCTACCAGAAGGACGCGGTGATCCGCTACCAGGCCAATCCGGACTTCTGGAAGGGCAAGGCCAAGATCGACAACCTGATCTTCGCGATCACGCCGGATGCCTCAGTGCGCTTCCAGAAGCTCCAGGCCGGCGAATGCCACCTGATGACCTATCCGAACCCGGCCGACCTGGAGGCGATGCGGTCGGATCCGGACATCAACCTGATGCAGCAGGAAGGCCTGAACATCGGCTATCTCGGCTACAATACCGAGAAGAAGCCGTTCGATGACGCCAAGGTCCGCACCGCGCTGACTATGGCGATCGACAAGGCCGCGATCATCGACGCGGTCTATCAGGGTGCCGGCACTGCGGCGAAGAACCCGATCCCGCCGACCATCTGGTCGTACAACGACGCGGTCGTGGACGTGCCCTACGACACCGAGGGTGCCAAGAAGCTCCTGGCCGAGGCCGGCTTCGCCGACGGATTCGAGACCGACATCTGGGCGATGCCGGTGCAGCGCCCCTACAACCCGAACGCCCGGCGCATGGCCGAGATGATCCAGTCCGACTGGGCCAAGATCGGCGTCAAGGCCAACATCGTCAGCTATGAGTGGGGCGAGTATCTCAAGCGCACTGCAGCCGGCGAGCACCAGACCCTGCTGATGGGCTGGACCGGCGACAATGGCGATCCGGACAACTTCCTGCACACCCTGCTCGGCTGCGATGCGGTCGGCAGCGCCAACCGGGCGCGCTGGTGCTACAAGCCCTATGACGACATCGTGGTGCAGGCCAAGCGGATCACCGACCAGGAGGAGCGCACGCGGCTCTACGAAGAGGCGCAGGTCATCTTCAAGGAGCAGAATCCCTGGGCGACCATCGCGCATTCGGTGGTGTTCAAGCCGATGCTGAACAGCGTGAAGGGCTTCAAGATCGACCCGTTCGGCGGGCACCAGTTCTACGAGGTCGACATCGAGGAATGACCTGAGCAACCCGGCCGGGGCGGGACCTCCCCGCCCCGCTTCCTATCGAGACAAGCTTGCTCCGCTTCATTCTGTCTCGCATCGCGGTGCTGATCCCCACCTTTGTTGGGGTGACGCTGGTCGCGTTCCTGTTCATCCGCCTTCTGCCCGGCGATCCGGTCGAGATGATGGCCGGCGAGCGCGGCACCAGCCCGGAGCGCCATGCCGAGCTGATGGCGCGCTTCGGCTTCGACCGGCCCTGGTGGGAGCAGTACCTGGCCTTCCTCGGCAACGTGCTCCAGGGCGATCTCGGCAACTCGATCGTCACCAAGGCGCCTGTCCTCAGCGAGTTCCTGACCCTGTTCCCGGCGACGCTGGAGCTGTCGATCTGCGCCATCCTGTTCGCGATCGTGTTCGGCCTGCCCGCGGGCGTGCTTGCCGCCAGCCGGCGCGGCACCATTTTCGATCATGGCGTAATGGCCGTGACCCTCACCGGCTATTCCATGCCGATCTTCTGGTGGGGCCTGCTTCTGATCATCCTGTTCTCCGGCATCCTGGGCTGGACCCCCGTCTCCGGCCGGATCGACCTCCTGTACTTCTTCGAGCCGGTGACCGGCTTCATGCTGATCGATTCGCTGCTCTCCGACCAGGACGGCGCCTTCATGTCCGCCTTCTCTCATCTGGTGTTGCCGACCATCGTGCTGGGCACCATCCCGCTCGCCGTGATCGCCCGGCAGACCCGCTCGGCCATGCTGGAAGTCTTGAGCGAAGACTATGTGCGCACCGCACGGGCCAAGGGCCTGCCGACCCGCCGCGTGGTCGGCCTCCATGCGTTCCGCAACGCGCTGATCCCGGTGGTCACCACGATCGGCCTGCAGACCGGCGTGCTGCTGGCCGGCGCCATCCTGACCGAGACGATCTTCTCCTGGCCGGGCGTCGGCAAGTGGCTGATCGATTCGATCTTCCGCCGCGACTACCCTTCCGTGCAGGGGGGACTCCTGCTGATCGCCAGCGTGGTCATGATCGTGAACCTCCTGGTCGACCTGACCTACGGGCTGATCGATCCCAGGATCCGCCATGGCCGCTGAGATCGCCACCCGCCCGCCCCACCCCTTCGCCGAGGGCTGGCATTATTTCCGGCAGAACAAGGGCGCGCTGGCCGGGCTGATCGTGTTCGTGACCTTCGTGCTCATCGCGGCACTCTCCCCCTGGCTGGCGCCCTATTCGCCGGACGCCCAGGACCGCGCCGCCGTGCTGGTCCCGCCCTTCTGGCAGGAAGGCGGCAGCACCGCGCATCTGCTGGGCACCGACGCGGTCGGCCGCGACCTGCTGTCCCGCATCATGCATGGCGGCCGCTGGTCGCTGTTCATCGGCCTGGTCGTGATCGTCATCTCGATGTCCGGCGGAATCTTGCTAGGCCTGGCCGCCGCGTTCGCCCGCGGCTTCGTCGACACGCTGATCATGCGCGTCCTGGACGTGCTGTTGGCGATCCCGTCCCTGCTGCTGGCGCTGGTGGTGGTCGCGATCCTGGGCCCTGGCCTGTTCAACGCGATGTTCGCCGTGGCCCTGGTCTACATGCCGCACTATGCCCGCCTCACCCGCGGCTCGGCCATGAGCGAGCTGCAGAAGGACTATGTCACCGCGTCCCGGGTGGCCGGCGCCTCCGTCTGGCGGCTGATGTTCCGCACGGTCCTGCCGAACTGCGCCCCGCCCCTGATCGTCCAGGCAACCCTGGGCTTTTCCACCGCCGTCCTGGACATGGCGGCCCTGGGCTTCCTCGGCATGGGCGCCCAGCCGCCCACGCCGGAATGGGGCACCATGCTGGCCGATGCGCGCGAGTTCATCCTGCGCGCCTGGTGGGTCGTGACCTTCCCGGGCCTCGCCATCCTGATCTCGGTGCTCGCCGTCAACCTGATGGGCGACGGCCTGCGCGACGTCCTCGATCCCAAGCTGAAGCGCTCATGAGCCTGCTCGAGATCCGCAACCTCACGGTCCGCTTCGCCACGGCATCGGGCTGGTTCACTGCCGTGGAGGGCGTCGACCTTTCGGTCGAGAAGGGCGAGATCGTCGCGATCGTGGGCGAGAGCGGCTCCGGCAAGTCGGTCTCGATGCTGGCGGTCATGGGCCTGTTGCCCCCGACCGCACAAGTTACCGCCGATGTGCTCGCCTTCGACGGCAAGGACCTCCTGACGATCAGCCCGGCCGAGCGGCGGGCACTCACCGGCGCCGACATGGCGATGATCTTCCAGGAGCCGATGAGCTCGCTCAACCCCTGCTTCACCGTAGGCTTTCAGATCGAGGAGGCGCTCCGGCTCCATCTCGGCCTGAACAAGCGCCAAGCACGCGACCGGGCGGTGGAGCTCCTGACCCAGGTCGGCATCCCCTCGCCCGCCCAGCGCCTGTCCGCTTATCCGCACCAGCTCTCCGGCGGCATGAGCCAGCGAGTGATGATCGCCATGGCGATCGCCTGCGACCCGCGCCTGCTCATCGCCGACGAGCCAACCACGGCACTCGACGTCACCATCCAGGCGCAGATCCTGGACCTCCTGGTCGATCTCCAGGAGCGGCGGGGCATGGCGCTGATCCTGATCACCCATGCGATGGGCGTGGTCGCCGAGACCGCGCAGCGCGTGGTGGTTCAGTATGCCGGCTGGCAGGTCGAGAAGCAGGACGTGTACGGCCTGTTCGACCATCCGCACCATCCCTATACCGCGGCCCTGCTGACGGCCCTGCCGGAGCGCGCCGTCGAGGGCACCAGGCTCGCCTCGATCCCGGGCGTGGTGCCCGGCCAGTTCGACAAGCCATCGGGCTGCCTGTTCCACCCGCGCTGCCCGCGGGCCGACCAGCGCTGCGTGGAGGTCCGGCCGGTGCCGGCCGGGCCGGAGCTGGGAGAGGCGGTCTGCCACTATCCGCTGGGCGGGGCCCGATGAGCCCACCGGTGAACCCGATCGTCGAAGCCGACAACCTGTCCCGCCACTACACGGTTCGGCGCGGCCTGTTCGCCAAGCCTACCACCGTGCGGGCACTGGACGGGGTGAGCTTCACCCTGGATGCCGGCAAGACCTTGGCAGTGGTCGGCGAATCCGGCTGCGGCAAGTCCACGCTCGGCCGGATCGTCACCCTGATCGAGCCGCCCTCGGCCGGCCGGCTTCGCCTGGACGGGCAGCCGACGGAGGAGGTGACCCCGGAGCTGCGGCGCAAGGTCCAGCTCGTGTTCCAGAACCCCTACGGGTCCTTGAACCCGCGCCGCAAGATCGCCGACGCGCTGGCCGAGCCCTTGGAGATCGCCGGCGGCACCAGCGCTGCCGAGCGGCGCAGCCGCGTCCTCATGATGCTGGAGAAGGTCGGGCTGCGCCGCGAGCAGGCCGAGCGCTACCCGCACATGTTCTCCGGCGGGCAGCGCCAGCGGATCGCGGTCGCCCGGGCATTGATGCCCAACCCGGAAGTGCTGGTGCTGGACGAGCCGGTCTCGGCGCTGGACCTGTCGATCCAGGCCCAGGTGCTCAACCTGCTGA
>NZ_WUJP01000401.1 GCF_009806515.1 Geminicoccus flavidas
TGGACCTGCAGGACGAGTTCCGGCTCGCCTATTTGTTCATCAGCCACGACCTGTCGGTGGTCCGGCACATCGCCCAGGACGTGATGGTGATGTATCTGGGCAAGGCGGTGGAGAAGGGGCCCAAGGCGGCGATCTTCGCCACGCCACGCCATCCCTATACGCGGGTGCTGCTCGCGGCCACCCCGATCGCCGATCCGCGCCGCCGGCGCGACCGGATCAAGGCCAGGGGAGAACTGCCCTCGCCGCTGGCCCCGCCGCCCGGCTGCCCGTTCCACCCGCGCTGCCCGCTCGCCAACGAGCGCTGCCGGGTGGAGGTGCCGGGCCTGACCAGGGCGGGCACGCAGCTCGTCGCCTGCCATGCGGTGGAGGAAGGCCGCGACTGAGCGGCACTCCCGCCCACCGGCCGGAGCGGGGGCGGCGCCATGCCGTGGCCAAGCGCCCTGCCCCGCTCCCGCAACTTTCTAACGGTTGATCCGTTACCCCGGCGACGCTTTGCCGGGCGCCGGCCACGCGGCCGCGCCCTGGCATGAGAGGAGACGCCGTGGTTGCCATACCCGCCTCGAGCCTGCCGAGGCCAATCCACCCGCTGCACGCCATCCTCCTGGCGTTTCCGCTGCCCCTGTTCCTGGGCGCACTCGTCAGCGATCTCGCCTACCGGGCGACCTTTCATGTGCAGTGGGCCAATTTCTCGTCCTGGCTCATCGCCGGCGGGCTGCTGGCCGGTAGCTTCGCCCTGCTCTGGGCGCTGATCAACCTGTTCCGCAGCCATTCCGGCTATCGCAGGCGCCCCGTCGCCTATTTCATCGTGCTGCTCGCCATGTGGGTGCTGGGCTTCATCAACGCCCTGGTCCACGCCAAGGACGCCTGGGCCACCATGCCGGAAGGCCTCTATCTGTCGGTGATAACGGCGATCCTGGCGCTCGTTGCCGCCTGGATCGGCTATTCCGGGTTTCGGACCGGAGAGGTGGAATGATGCGCTCGCTTCTGTTGCTCGGTGCTGCGGCGATCGCCCTGTCCAGCTGGGACGCCAAGGCCGATCCGGCCCAGTATGGCCCCAACCCGGACCTGCCCGAGCCGAACCGTGGCCTGCTGCCGACCATGAAGATCCCGAGGCCGGCTGGCTGGGGGGAGGAACGGCCGATCGTGCCGCGGGGCTACCGGATCGAGGCCATTGCCACGGATCTCAGGATCCCGCGCCAGACCCTGGTCCTGCCCAACGGTGACATCCTGGTCGCGGAGGGCTCGGGTGGCGGTGCGCCAGCGCTCCGCCCCAAGGACATCATCGCGAACTTCATCAAGGCCCTGGGCAAGACCTCGGTGAAGGGCGGCAACCGGCTGACCCTGCTGCGCGACGCCGATGGCGACGGCACCTACGAAGCGCAGGGCGTCTTCGCGGACAATCTCAACGCGCCCTATGGCCTGGCCTTCGCCAACAACGCCATCTATGTCGCGAACCAGGATGCGCTGGTGCGCTTCGACTATGCCGACGGCCAGACGCAGGCGGGCGGGCCGCCGGAGCTGGTGACGGACCTGCCGTCCGCGATCAACCATCACTGGACCAAGGCGCTGACCGCCAGCCCCGATGGCCGCTTCCTTTATGTCGGCATCGGCTCCAACAGCAACATCACCGAGCGCGGCATGGATGCCGAGGTCGACCGGGCGGTGGTGTGGCAGGTCGATGCCGAGACGGGCATGCACAAGCGCTTTGCCACGGGCCTGCGCAACCCCACTGCACTCGCCATCCAGCCGGGCACCGACCAGCTCTGGGCAGTGGTGAACGAGCGGGACGAGATCGGCCCCGACCTGGTGCCGGACTACCTGACTTCCGTGCAGGAGGGTGGCTTCTATGGCTGGCCCTACAGCTACTGGGGCCAGAACGTCGACCCGCGCGCGCAGCCACAGGACCCGGAGAAGGTCGAAGCGGCCATCCGCCCGGACTATGGGTTGGGCTCGCATGTGGCAGCGCTGGGCCTGGCCTTCTCGAGCCCGGTCATGGGTGAACAGTTCGCCGAAGGGGTGTTCGTCGGCGAGCATGGTAGCTGGAACCGGACCGATCCGTCCGGCTACAAGGTGATCTTCGTGCCGTTCCAGGACGGCAAGCCCGTCGGCGAGCCGGTCGACTTCGTCACCGGCTTTCTGACCGCGGACGGCAACAACACCCGCGGCCGGCCGGTCGGGGTCACCGTGGACCCGCGCGGCGCCCTGATCGTGGCCGACGACCTGGCGAACACGGTCTGGCGCGTGTCGGTGGACCAGCCCCAGCCGGCAGCCGCACTCGAACCCGACCGGGATCAGGCCCAGCGCTGATCCAGCACGGCTGGCGGCAGCCCTCGCGCCGCCAGCCGCGCCCGTGCCCGCCAGGCCTGCCGGAGCACCGGGACCCGCGGCAGGCCTCCCATCCCCATCCGTCATCGGTCTGGCGACTCGTTGCCCCAGAAACGCAAGAAGGGAGGGCCCCTTTCGGGACCCTCCCTTTCATGCAGGTCGCCTAGACCCGTCTGGAGTGATCAGTTCCAGTTGTCGTCGAAGCCGCCGCGATCGCCCCGGCCACGGCCACGGCCACCACCGGGGGAGCGCGACGGACGATCGCCGAAGCCGCGGTCCTCGAAGCCGCCCGGGCTGGGCGCGCGGTCGCCGAAGCCACCACGGTCACCGCCGCCAGGGCCGCCGAAGCCGCCGCCACCGCTGCGCTCAGCACCGAAGCCGCCACGCGGGCCGCCGAAGCCGCCACCGCCGCCGCGCGGGCCACCAAAGCCCCCGCGGTCGCCGCCGAAGCCGCCACGGTCACCGCCGCCGCGAGGACCGCCGAAGCCGCCACGGTCACCGCCGCCGCGAGGACCACCGAAGCCGCCGCCACCACCCGGGCCGCCGGCCGGACGACGGTCCTCGGCCTGGCGCACGGCCAGGGCGCGGCCCGCCATCTGGAAGCCGTCCATCTTGCGGATGGCGTTCTCGCAGGCCTCTTCCGACTCCATCTCGATGAAGCCGAAGCCGCGGCTGCGGCCCGTCTCACGGTCGGTCGCGATCTTGACGGCCACGACGCCACCGTGCGGGGCGAAGAGCTGCTCGAGTTCTTCAGGGGTGGTCGAATAGGGGAAGTTGGCTACGAAGAGCTTACGAGTCATCGGCGAGTCCGGCAAAACCGCGGAAGCGGGTGGGGAGTACGATCGAGGAAGCAAGGGATGCGCGCGTCGTCGGATGATCGCGTGACCCGTCTGCTGCAACGGGCTCCGCTCCGACCAACCCCATCAGCCCGACGAAGCTAGGCGCAACCGCCGCATCACCGTAGCAGGGTGAGAAAGTCAAAGATGAAGCGACTGTCACGAACAGGGCGTCTTCTCGCGTAGCGACACATTCCGTTCGTCCCTATACACCAGCCGCTCGTGATGCGCCACGGAGTTTTCAGTGTCCATAGCCATCGATGGGGGTGAGGCAGAAGGCGGCTTTTCGGTGTCCCCACCGGCACGCTGCGCGGCCCGGTTGCGGATCACCGGGCGGGTCCAGGGCGTGGGCTACCGGGATTGGCTGGTGGGCCAGGCGGTGGAGCTGAGGCTGACCGGGTGGGTGCGCAACCGGCCGGATGGCTCGGTGGAGGCGCATGCCGAAGGACCGGCCGCCGCGCTCGAGCGCCTGGCCGACCGTTGCCGAAGGGGTCCGCGCCTGGCCAGGGTCGACGGGGTCCAGGTCAGCGACCTGGCGCCCGAAGGCCATGCGGGCTTCACCCGCCGCCCGACCGGCTGACGGCTCAGGGCCGCTCGGCCACGAAGCGCAGCCGGACATAGTCGGCGGTCCAGTTGCCCTGCCGGTCGCGCAAAGCCGGGGCCAGCATCGCCTCGACCCGCCGCAGGAACGGCTCCTGCCGCTCGGCCGGCAGGTGGCGGGTGTACGGGCCGGCGAAGGTGAAGAGCCAGCCATACATGCCGGTCGGCAGCGGGGTCGGCCGCGGGATCAGCTCCATCCGCCGGACCGCAAAGCCGATCCCGACCAGCCGGTCGGCCTGCTCCTGCGGGCTCGGGAAGCTCCAGGGATGCAGTGCCGCCGCGTCCAGGCCGAACTCCGCGGCCGCCTGGTGCAGGGCCACGACCTCGGCGGCGACATTGCCCTGGCCGCCCATCTCGCACACGAGCCGGCCGCCCGGCCGAAGCGCCCGGAACACTCCCTGCAGCACCGCGTCCTGGTCCCGCATCCAGTGCAGGGCGGCGTTGCTGAACACGGCATCGAACCTCCCCTCGAAGCGGAGGTCCTGGCCGTCCATCTGCTCGGCCGGTACGCCGCGCTTGCGCGCTGCCGCCACCATCTCGGCCGAGGCGTCCACGCCCAGCACCCTTGCCCCTGCCGCCTGGAGTCGCTCGGTCAGCACTCCGTCGCCGCAGCCGAGATCGAGCACGTCCTGCCCGGCCACCTCGCCCAGCAGCTCCAGCACGGGCCCACCCAGGATCGGCACGAAGCCGGCATTCTTCTGGTAGCTGGCGGCATTCCAGGTCTGGCTCGTCATCGGGTCATTCCCTTCTCTCCCTGGGTGCAGGCGCGTTGCGGAAAACGTCTTGTCCTGGCCGATCCTAGAGCGGATCATACAGCACTACTGCTGAGACGAGCTCATGCTTTCCGGACCGGACCGATGATCTCGCTGAAGGCGGTCCAGGCGTTCGCCGCGATCGTCCGCCATGGCAGCGTCGCCCAGGCCGCCGCCGAGCTCGGCGTGACCGGCTCGGCGCTGTCGCACCTCCTACGCGACCTGGAAGCGCGCCTGGGCGTGCCGCTGTTCGACCGGGTCGGCCGGGGCCTCGTGCCGACCGAGGACGGAAGGCGCCTGGCCGATGCCGTTGTGCCGGCGTTCGCCCGGATCGACCAGGCCCTGTCCGACTTCACTCGGCGCCGGGTGGAGCTTCGGATCAGCACGCTCTCGACCTTCGCTAGCGCCTGGCTGATCCCGCGCCTGGAGCGCTTCCAGTCCAAGCATCCGGACATCGAGCTGCTGGTCGCCACGTCGACCCGGATCGTCGACTTCGACCGCGAGGCCTTCGACTGTGCCATCCGCTACGGCCAGGGCAACTGGCCGAACCTGCAGATGCAGAAGCTCTACGACGACGGCCTGGTGCCGGTGGCCAGCCCCGAGCTGGTGGCGCGGACCGGCCTGGAGACGCCTGCGGACCTGGCCAGCGCCCGGCTGCTCCACGCACGCGCAAGGCGCGGCGACTGGGATGTCTGGCTGGCGGCTGCCGGGGTGAGCGGAGTGGACACCAGCTCCGGGCCGGTGTTCGAGACCCGCGCCCAGGTGGTCCAGGCGGCGATCGGCCGGCTGGGCGTGATGGTGATCGACCCCTGGCTGGTCGCCGACGAGATCCGCCAGGGCCACCTGACCATGCCGTTTGGCCCGGTGGTGCCGCTGCCGGCCGCCTACTGGCTGGTCTGGCCGCAGCGGCGCGGCCAGGCGCGACCGCTCGCCGCCTTTCGCGACTGGCTGACGGAGGAGATCGCCATGGAACGGGCCAGCCTGGGGCAGAATACTTGAGCACTGCACTCCAACCCGCGGCGATGATCGCCGCCGACCCGGACACGCTGGCGCCGGACGGTTCAGAGATCCGCTTCCTGCCCCAGCTCAAGGGTGGCAGCATGGTCCATTGCCGCGTCCCGGTCGGCGGCACCACGCTGGCCGTGCGCCATCGCACCGTCGAGGAACTGTGGTACGTGGTCGGCGGCGTGGGCGAGATCTGGCGCTCCCTCGCAGGCGAGGAGCGGGTCGACCATCTGTGCGCCGGCAGTGCCGTCACCATCCCGCTGGGCGCCCATTTCCAGTTCCGCTGCACGGGCGACGAGCCCCTCGAGATCGTCATCGTGACCATGCCGCCATGGCCAAACATGGAGGAGGCGGAGCGGGTGGCGGACCACTGGCCGGCCGCCACGGCGTCTTCCAAGTAGTGGCAGCGCGCGCATCGTTTGCCCCGGTCCGCGCCAGGCGCTAAACGCTGGCGCGGCAGATTCTGGGGATGATGCGTTGCAGCCAGTGCAGGTGATCGGTGGAGGGCTCGCGGGCTCGGAGGCGGCATGGCAGCTCGCCCGGCAGGGCGTGCCGGTGGTGCTGCACGAGATGCGGCCGGTGGAGACCACGGCGGCGCACCAGACCGGCCAGTTCGCCGAGCTGGTCTGCTCCAACTCGTTCCGCTCCGACGACCCCATGGGCAATGCGGTGGGTCTGCTGCACGAGGAGATGCGCCGGCTGGGCTCGCTCATCATTGCGGAAGGCGACCGGCACAAGCTGCCGGCCGGGGGTGCGCTCGCGGTGGACCGCG
>NZ_WUJP01000402.1 GCF_009806515.1 Geminicoccus flavidas
ACGCGTTCTCGGCGGCGGTGACCGCGAAGATCGAGGCCGAGCCGCTGATCGAGGTCCGGCGCCGCCTGGTCCCTGCCCTGCCCGAGGCCGGGCTCACCATCGTGGCGACCGGCCCGCTCACCGCCACCGCCCTGGCCGAGGACATCCGCCGCCATACCGGCGAGGACCAGCTCGCCTTCTTCGATGCGATCGCACCCATCGTGCACCGCGACTCGATCGATTTCGACATCGCCTGGTTCCAGTCGCGCTACGACAAGCCGGGCCCTGGCGGCGGCAGCGCTGACTACATCAACTGCCCGTTCGATGAGGCGCAGTACGAGGCGTTCATCGATGCGCTGCTGGCC
>NZ_WUJP01000403.1 GCF_009806515.1 Geminicoccus flavidas
GCCGAGAAGGTCGAGTTCCGCGACTGGGAGAAGGCCACGCCCTATTTCGAGGGCTGCCTGCCGATCGAGGTGATGGCTGAGCGCGGCCGCCGCACCCTGGCGTTCGGGCCGATGAAGCCGGTGGGCCTGACCGATCCGCGCACCGGCAGGCGCCCTTACGCCGTGGTCCAGCTCCGCCAGGACAATTCGCTGGGCACGCTGTTCAACATGGTGGGCTTCCAGACCAAGCTGCGCCACGGCGAGCAGACCCGGGTGTTCCGGATGATCCCCGGCCTGGAAAAGGCGGAGTTCGCGCGCCTTGGCGGCCTGCACCGCAACACCTTCGTCAACGGGCCCAAGCTGCTCGACCCGCAGCTCAGGCTGAAGTCCCTGCCGCATGTCCGCCTAGCCGGGCAGATCACCGGCTGCGAGGGCTATGTGGAGAGTGCCGCGATCGGCTGGCTCGCCGGCTATTTCGCCGGTGCCGAGGCCCGCGGCGTCTCGCCGCTCCCCCCACCCCCGGAATCCGCCCACGGCGCGCTGCTGGCGCACGTGACGGGCGGCGCCATGGCCGAGACCTACCAGCCGATGAACGTCAATTTCGGCCTGTTCCCGCCTCTGGAGGGCAAGGTCCGCAAGGACGGCCGCAAGGCGGCGCTGGCGACCCGCGCGCTGGCCGCGATCGACACATGGAACACAACCGCAAGGTGAGGAACGCGCGGGCGCTTGTGCGACGTCGAAAAGCGTCTACGGTGCGGCTCATGCGCGGCAGGGATGCTCGCCCGGCCCGCGACCCCCCTCCCGCCATGCGATAGTCGAACCGATAGCCTGATGTCGTCGCGCTCCCAGCCGTTCCAGATCCGCGGCAGCCTGCAGACGCTCCTGTCCCTGCGGCTCGTCGAGCCGCACGACCCGGAATTCTTCGCCAAGTTCCTGGACAAGATCGCGCACAGCCCGGATTTCTTCCGCAACGCGCCGATCGTGATCGATGCCGCACCGGTGGCGAGCCTGCCGCCGATCGACTTCGCCGCCCTGGTGACGAGGCTGCGCGAGCACCGGATCATCCCGGTGGGCCTGCAGAACGGCTCGCCCGAATGGAACGAGGCCGCGATCGCGGCGGGCCTCGCGATCCTGCCAGAGGGCCGCAATGCCGAGCAGGCCAAGGCCAAGGAGGCGCCGGCCGCCCAGCCCGGCCCGACGGTGAAGGCGACCTCGCCGGCGTTGCTGATCACCGAGCCGGTGCGCGGCGGCCAGCAGATCTATGCGCCCGACGGCGACATCGTGGTGGTGGGCCAGGTTGGCCACGGGGCGGAACTGATCGCGGGCGGCCATATCCATGTTTACGGCTCGCTGCGCGGCCGGGCGTTCGCCGGCATCGACGGCGACGAGAGTGCGATGATTTTCTGCGACCAGCTGGATGCCGAGCTATTGTCGATTGCCGGCATTCACCTGGTCAGCGAGCAGTTCGACGAACGGGTTCTGAAAAAGCGCGCCAAGGTGGCGTGCGACGGCGAGAAGCTGGTCGTGACCGCCCTGTCGTGACCCACCGCCAGCCGTAGCTGATCCACATCGTGCGATAGTGCCTCCGGGAGGGCCCCTTGTCCAAGGTCATCGTCGTCACCTCCGGCAAGGGCGGGGTAGGGAAGACCACCTCGGCCGCCGCGATCGCGACCGGACTCGCCATGCGCGGGCACAAGACGGTCGTGATCGACTTCGACGTGGGCCTGCGCAATCTCGACCTGATCATGGGTTGCGAGCGCCGCGTCGTGTTCGACTTCATCAACGTCATCAACGACGGCGTCCGGCTGAACCAGGCGCTGATCAAGGACAAGCGGGTCGAGAATCTCAGCATCCTGCCGACCTCGCAGACCAAGGACAAGGAAGCCCTCAAGCAGGAGGGCGTCCAGAAGGTCCTGGACGAGCTGAAGGGCGAGTTCGACTACATCATCTGCGACAGCCCCGCCGGCATCGAGCGGGGGGCGATGATGTCGCTCTACTTCGCCGACGAGGCGATCATCGTGACCAACCCGGAGGTCAGCTCGGTCCGCGACAGCGACCGGATCCTGGGCATCCTGAACTCGAAGAGCCGGCGGGCCGAGCTGGGCCTGGAAGCGGTCAAGCAGCATCTCCTGGTTACCCGCTACGACGCCGAGCGGGTCAACAAGGGCGAGATGCTCAAGCTCGACGACATCGTCGAGATCCTGGCCATCCCGGTGCTGGGCGTCATACCCCAGTGTTCCTCGGTGCTCTCGGCCAGCAATGTCGGCATGCCCGTCATCCTGGACGAGAAGTCCAAGGCTTCCGACGCCTACAAGGATGCGGTATCGAGGCTGCTGGGCGAGGAAGTCGACCTGCGCTTCCTCCAGCCCGAGAAGAAGAGCTTCTTCGAACGTCTGTTCAGGAGGTCGGCATGAATCTGCTCGACCGGTTCTTCGGCCGGCAGCCGAAGAATACGGCTGTGGAAGCCAAGGACAGGCTGAAGATCCTGCTCGCCCACGAGCGGGTCACCACCAATGCGCCGGATTTCCTGCCGATGATGAAGCAGGAGATCCTGGAGGTGATCCGTAAATACATCCAGATCGACAAGGACCAGGTGAAGGTCCACATGCAGCGACAGCAGGGCGTGTCCGTGCTGGAGTTGGAGGTGGAACTGCCGCAAGGACCTTCTGGCAAGAACGCCAGCCTCAGCCTCGCCTGACCGTTCAATCCGGCTGGAGCGGCTCTCCCCGGACACTGGCGGCGATCAGGCCGTCCAGGAAGTCCTGGCAGCGGACGAGCTGTGCCTGGGTGATATGCTCGTTCGGCTTGTGGGCGACGCTCATGTCGCCCGGCCCGCATACCAGAGTCGGGATGCCGGCCTTGGCGATCACCCCGCCATCCGTGCCATAGGCGACCTTGCCGGCGAGCCCAGGCTCGGCCAGCTCCGCCACCAGCCGCCGAAACGGCCCGTCCGGGGCCGGAGCCAGGCCCGGATAGCCGATCAGCTCCGCAAAGCTCACCGACGCCTCCGGCGCGATCGCGCGCATGCCCGGCAGCATCTGCCGCTTGGCATAATCTTCGACCCGCGCCAGCCAGTCGGCAGGACGCTGCCCCGGCAGGGTGCGGAATTCGAAGGCGAACTCGCAGCGCTCGGGGATGATGTTGAGCTGGCCGCCACCCTCGATCCGGCCGACCGAGGCGGTGGTGTGCGGCGGCTCGAAGCCTTCAGCGAACGGCCCGGCCTCCCGGCAACGCCGGTGCAGGCCCTGGATGTACTGGATCAGCTCGGCCGCCGCGATCACCGCATTGACGCCCTGATGGGTCAGCGCCGAGTGCCCTGCCCGGCCGGTGACCGTGCAGCGCCAGCCGCCCTTGCCCTTGTGCGCGTCGACCAGGCGCATGCCGCTAGGCTCGCCGACAATGCAGCCGGCCGGCAGGTCGTGCAGCTCGGCGCGCAGCCGCTCGACCAGGGCCGGAGCGCCCTTGCAGCCCAGCTCCTCGTCATAGGAGATCGCCATGTGGATCGGCCAGTGTAGCGCTGCCGCCTGCATGGCCGGGACCTTGGCCAGCACGCAGGCGATGAAGCCCTTCATGTCGCAGGCTCCCCGGCCAATCAGCCTTCCGTCCCGCTCCACCAGCGTGAACGGGTCGCTGGCCCAGGCCTGCCCCGTCACCGGCACCACGTCGGAATGGGCCGAGAGCAGGACGCCCGGCCCGTCCTGGCGCCCGAGCGTGAACAGGAGGTCGGCCTTGGTGCCGGTCGGGTCGTAGCCCAGCGACGCCGGCACCCCCAGACCGTCCAGCGCATCCTGGACATGGACGACCAGGTCGAGGTTCGAGCCGCCCGCCACGGTCGGAAAGCCCACCAGCCGCGCCAGCCATTCCTCGGCACCGGGCCAACTCGCAGACATGGAACCACCCCCTCGCGGCACGGCTTGTCCCTCCGGTATAGAGACCGCCCTTGCCGCCCGCCATCCGGAGCCGCCATGCGCCCGTTCCTGCCGCTGCTGATCGCCCTGCCGCTCATGGCCACCCCGGCTCTGGCCCAGGAAGAGGTCGGCGAGTTCAGCAACGACTGGACCGGCAACGGCATCGTGGTCCAGGCCTTCCCCGACCCGGGCGTGCAGGGGGTGACCTGCCACGTTGCCAGCTTCTCGCGCAGCCTCATCGATCGGATGACCAAGGGCAACTGGTTCGAGGACCCGTCAAACTCCTCGATCGCCTGCCGCCAGACCGGCCCGATCGTGATCGGCGACATCGAGACCGACGAGGAGGGCGAGGACATCTTCAGCGAGCGCCGCAGCCTGATCTTCAAGTCGGTCGCAGTGCGGCGGATCTGGGACCAGAAGAACCAGACCATGGTCTACGTGGTCTATTCCCGGCAGGTCACCGACGCCTCGGCCAAGCTCGCGATCTCCACCGTGCCGCTGTTCGGCCAGGACGTGCGCCGCGAGCAATGAACCGGCCCCTTCCGACGGTTCAGACCCTCAGCCCCTGCAGCACGAGCAGGCGCAGGGCCAGGAGCGGCGGGCGGCCGATCGTCGCCGCGGCGAACGGGTCGTGGTCCAGCCGGTCCAGCATCCGGAGCTGGTGGCGAGTGATTAGCAGTAAGGGTGTGGCCGGCTCGCCCCGCAGCGGCCTAAGGCCGCGCAGCTCGTCCCGTGCCGCCAGCGCCACCATCGCGGCGACCTCGGCCAAGCCCGGCCCCGGCTTGCCCGCCAGCAGCGCATCGCGGCCGACTCCGTGCCGCCGTAGGAGGTCGTCCGGCAGCAGGATCTGGCCACGCGCCGCCAGATGGCCAGTGGCGCGCAGGATGCCCATCAGCCCATAGCCCGTGCCGATCCGCCGGGCGCGCACCGGATCACCGCCAGCGACCGCTGCCAAGCTCTCCTGCAGCAGCCCCGCCGTGGCCCGGGCATGCGCCAGCAGCTCGCCCAGATCGGCCATCGGCCGCTCGTCCAGCTCGCGCTCGCGGGCATCGACCATGGCCACCAGCGAGGCGTCACCCAGCCCGGCCGCCTGGATCAGCGGCAGGACGCCGGCCACCGGATGATGGCGCGGCCGGCCCGCCCGCGCTTCCGCGATCGCCTCGCGCCACCATTCCAGGCGGATGAAGCCGGCCATCGGCTGGGTCACCTGCTGGGGGATCCGACCGAGCTCCTGGTTGAACGCGAGCAGGGCGGCCGCCGCCGGGCGCTGGCCGGGCTCGGCCGGCACCAGGCACCAGAACCGGTCGGGGTCGTCGTGATGCAGGGTGTGCGTGAGATTGGCGTCGAGGCCGAGGTTCAACCGGGATCTCCTTGCCGGTCGTCCGGCGGACCGGCCCTCAACTGGCGCGTGCCCATGGAACCCGCAAGGGTCGCGGCATCTTTCCACACTGCCGACTCGCCCCTATGTAGCGGAGGCGAGACGAGCGTGGCCTGCCACGCCTCCACGTCGAGGGAACTTCCGATGGCCTTCACCCTACCCGAGCTGCCCTACGCGCACGATGCGCTCGCCCCCTACATGGGCGAGGAGACGCTGCAGCTCCACCACGGCAAGCATCACCAGACTTACGTCACCAACCTGAACAACCTGATCGCCGGTACCGATCTGGAGAACAAGTCGCTCGAGGAGATCGTGGTGATCTCCTCCAAGGATCCGACGAAGGCTGGCATCTTCAACAACGCCGGCCAGCACTGGAACCACAACCTGTTCTGGCGGACGATGAAGAAGGGCGGCGGCGGCAAGCCCGGCGGCGAGCTGCTCAAGCGCATCGAGCATGATTTCGGCGGTTACGAGACCTTCGCCGAGCAGTTCAAGCAGGCCGGTGTCACCCAGTTCGGCTCCGGCTGGGCCTGGCTGTCCCTGGACGGCGACAAGCTCAAGGTCTCCAAGACCCCGAACGGCTCTAACCCGCTGGTCGACGGCGCCACCCCGATCCTGGGCGTGGACGTGTGGGAGCACGCCTACTATCTCGACTACCGCAACCGCCGGCCGGACTACCTCGCGGCCTTCCTGAACCATCTGGTGGACTGGGAAGCGGTTGAAGCCGAGCTGGCCAAGGCCTCGGCCTGACCTCGCGCCACCTGCCGGCGGTCACGCCGCCGGCAGGCTCCGGCACAGCTCGACCAGCCGGTCGACCTCGTCCTCGGTGTTGTAGTAGTGCGGCGAGGCCCGCACGAGCGGCGGCAGGCTGCGCGCCTCGGCATCCAGAAGCGTGCTGGCCGGTGGCGATACCCCGATCACGATCCCGGCTTCTGCCGCACGGGCGACCAGTTCCTCAGCCGGCACATCGGCCACGGTGAAACTGACGATGGCGCCAGGCGAGCGCCCGAGATCGCAAAGCGTCACCCCCCTCACCTCGCGCAGCCCATCCCGCAGCCGCTCGGCCAGCAGCCGGCAGCGCGCCATGATCGGACCCAGGCCGATCCCCAGCGCATAGCTCACCGCGGCACCCAGCCCCAGCTTCGCTGCGTAGTTGTTCTCCCAGGTCTCGAAGCGGCGCGCATCGTCCCGCAGGCGGTATTTATCGCGCCCGACCCAGGGCGCCGCGAAATGATCGATCATCGGCGGCTCGAGCCGGTCCAGGAGCGCCTTTCGGACATAAAGGAAGCCGGTGCCGCGCGGCCCACGCAGGAACTTGCGGCCGGTGGCCGAGAGCAGGTCGCACCCCAGCGCCTCGACATCGACCGGCATCTGGCCCACGGCCTGACAGGCATCCAGCAGATAGGGGATCCCGTGGGCCCGGGCGACCCTCCCAATGGCCCAGGCCGGATTGGTCAGCCCGCCATTGGTCGGGACCCAGGTGACCGCGATCAGCCTGACCCGGTCATCGATCATCTGCTCCAGCGCCGCCACGTCGAGCTCGCCCGCCCCATCGCTCGGCACCACCTCGATCACGGCGCCGGTACGCTTTGCGGCCTGCAGGAACGCCACGTAGTTGGCCGCATATTCGGCCTGAGCGGTCAGGATGCGGTCGCCCGGGCGAAAGTCCTGGGCCAGGGCGTAGAAGCCCATCTGCCAGGCGACCGTGGCATTCTCGGTGAGGGCGATCTCCTCGGGTGCCGCACCCAGCAGGGTCGCCACCTGCCGATAGACCGTCTCCAGCGGCAGGGCCTGCGCGTCGGCCGCAGCATAGCCGCCGATCTCGGCCTCCAGTTCCAGATGCTGCTGCACGGCTCGGACCACCGGGACCGGCATCAGGGCGGAGCCGGCATTGTGCAGGAAGGCGCGCCTTGCCGCAGCCGGCGTGTCAGCGCGCACCCGGTCCAGGTCCATAGGAGGCTCAGTTGCCGACGGCGATGAGTGCCGCTGCCACCTTGCGGTCCTCCACCAGCAGGACGTTGAACGTCCGGCA
>NZ_WUJP01000404.1 GCF_009806515.1 Geminicoccus flavidas
GGCGGCGGCCGTCGTCATGCACTCCACGACGATCCCCCGCTGGCGCAGGCGCTGGCGCAGGCGCGGGTCGATCATCCGGAAGGCGGCGCCCGTGCCCAGCACCAGCACGTCGGGCAGGGCCGCCGCTTCCAGCAGCGGCGCCAGGCCGGCTTCGGTCACCTCGTCGAAGCTGCTCACCGGCCAGGCCTGGGTCAAGGTCGGCCAGACCAGCACGGAGCCTGCGTACCGCTCGCCCCCGATCGTGAAGCCGTCCGCCCGGTAGGACTGGATGACCTGCCGGCCTTCCGGGACTAGGGGCGTGACTTCCAAGCGATCCTCTCCCTCAGCCCTTGGCGGTGGCCGGCGCGGCCTTCGCGGGCGTGCTGCTGCTGGCACGCAGGTTCAGGTAGTAGAGCACCGGGGCGGCGATGTAGATCGTGGAGTAGATGCCGACGATCACGCCCACGATCATGATGACAGTGAAGTCGCGGATGACCGGGCCACCCAGCACGAACAGCGACAGGAGCGCCAGCAGCGTAGTGAGTGCGGTGGCGAGCGTGCGCGCCATGGTCTCGTTGATCGAGCGGTCCAGCAGCTGCTCGATCGGCATGGCCTTGTAGCGCCGCAGGTTCTCCCGGACCCGGTCGTAGATCACCACCGTGTCGTTCAGCGAGTAGCCTACGATCATCAGCAGTGCCGCGATCGAGGTCAGGTTGAACTCCATGCCGGTGAAGGCATAGACGGCCAGCCCCGCCGACACGTCATGGACCAGTGCTGCCAGCGCGCCCACCCCGTACTGCCACTCGAAGCGGAACCAGAGATAGACCAGTACGCCCGCCACCGAGATCAGCACGGCCCACACGCCGTTCATCAGCAGTTCGCCGCTGACCTTGGGCCCCACGAACTCCTGCCGCTTGTAGACGATGCCCTCGCCGAACGTGCTGTTCAGCGCCTCCTTGACCTGCTCGATCCGGGCGCGCTGCTCGTCCTGGTCCTCGCTGGCCTCCAGACGGATCAGCACCTCACGGTCGCTGCCGGCGGTCTGCAACTCGCTGGCACCGAGGCCCAGCCCGTCCACGGTGGAACGCATCGCGGCGAGATCGGCACGCTCCGGCATCTCCACTTCGAGGACGGTCCCGCCCTTGAAGTCGATGCCGAAGTTCATGCCATTGACCGCGATCAAGATCACGGTCGCCACCAGCACCACTGCCGACCAGATGAAGAACGGCCAGCGATAGCGGAAGAATGGGACGTTCAGGTCGTCCGGGACCAGGCGCAGGCGGTGTGCCATCAGAAGCCGTCCTCGGTGAAGCCCTGCACCATCATAGCACCCATCATATCGGAAGCACCTTCGGACGGCGCCAGATGTACCAGTAGGCCACCACCATCCGGGTGAAGGTGACCGCCGTGAACATGGTGGTGATGATGCCGATGCAGTGGGTGACGGCAAAACCCTTCACCGGCCCGGTGCCGAAGATGAACAGCGCGATGCCCGCGATGAACGAGGTGACGTTGCTGTCCACGATGGTGCGCATCGCCTCGGTGAAACCGACATCCAGCGCCGAGATCGGCGAGCGGCCGTTCTTCACCTCCTCGTGGATGCGCTCGTAGATCAGCACGTTGCTGTCCACGGCTTGGCCGATCACCAGCACGATGCCGGCAATGCCCGGCAGGGTCAGGGTGGCGCCGAGGAAGCTCATGGTGGCGAACACCAGGACCAGGTTCACCACCAGCGCCAGGTTGGCAATCAAGCCGAACACCGGGCCGTAATAGACCATCATGAAGGCGAACACGGCAATGCCGGCCACGATGGTGGCGAGGATGCCCGCGCGGATCGAATCCGCGCCCAGCTCCGGCCCGACCGAGCGCTCCTCGATCACCTCGAGCGGAGCCGGCAGGGCGCCCGCACGCAGCAGGACCGCCAGCTCGGTCGCCGACTGGAAGGAGAAGCTGCCGCTGATGATGCCGGAGCCACCCAGGATCGGCTCGTTCACCCGGGGGGCCGAGATCACCTTGTTGTCCAGCACGATGGCGAGGAGCTGGCCGACATTCTGCTGGGTCGCCTGGCCGAACTTGCGGCCGCCCGCACTGTCGAAGCGGAAGCTCACCACCGGCTCGTTGGTCTGCAGGGTCGGCTGGGCATCGACCAGGCTCTCGCCGCCGACCACCACCTGGCGCTTGACCACGT
>NZ_WUJP01000405.1 GCF_009806515.1 Geminicoccus flavidas
ACTGCATGGGCTGGCCGTCGACGCCCGGCTCGTTGCTGTCGAGCAGCATCGAGCCCGGAGGCAGCCGGCCGGCGCGCGCCTCGCTGACCGGCGTGTCCAGGTCGACGAAGTGGAAGGTGAGCTTGGCGGTCTGGCCCAGCAGGCGCTTGATCGATTCCGGGCTGCTCTCGCCCGGAACCTGGACGACGATGCGGTTCTCGCCCTGGCGCTGCACCGACGCCTCACGGGTGCCCAGCTCGTCGATCCGGCGGCGCACGATCTCCAGCGACTGGGTGACCGCCGCGGAGATCCGTGACGAGAGCCCCGCCTCGCTCAGCGCCAGCGTGATCCGGCCCTCGGCGGGCTCCCGGATGTCGAGTTCCATGCCGCCGAGCGTGCCCGGCGCGAACATTGACATGCCCGACCCGCTGGTGGTCGCCACGTTCAGCGGCGTCAGCGCCGCCATCGCGGCGTCGCGCTGGCCCGGATCGGTGAGCGTCAGGGTGACGGCGTTGCCGGTGGTGCCGAGGCCCTGATAGCCGATCCCGGCGCCGCGCAGCGCCACCCGGACCTCGTTGGTCAGCTCCTCCAGCCGCTCGCGGACCACCGCCTGGGAGTCGACCTCCAGGAGGAGATAGGCACCGCCCTGCAGGTCCAGGCCGAGATTGATCTGGTTCTTGGGCATGAAGCCCGGCCAGCCGTCGACGGTGTCACGGCTGAACAGGTTCGGGAAGGAAAAGATCAAGCCTGCCAGGCAGACCAGCAGGACCAGTGTGACCTTCCAGGGCGACTGGTTGAGCACCGAAGGTTCGTCTCACTTCTTGCCGAGCAGCTTGCCGAACATGCCGCCGCTGGCCGCGGGCGCACCCTTGTCCTGGTTTGCCGGCGGCGGGGGCGTGTCGACATACTTGTCGGAGATGGTCGAGCGGACCACGTCGATCCGCACGTTGGGCGCGATCTCGACCGTCACCATGGGCTTGCCCTCCTCGGTGCGGACGATCGTACCGACAATGCCGCCGCCGGTGATCACCTTGTCGCCGCGCTTGAGCGACGCGATGACCTCGCGATGCTCGCGCATCTTCTTCTGCTGCGGCCTGATCAGCAGGAAGTAGAAGACCACGAAGATCAGAACCAGCGGCAGCAGCGACACAATGTCGAATGCGCCGCCGGCAGCCGGGGCCCCGGCGGCCTGCGCCAGAGCATCTTTCACGAACATCCACGCCTCGAAGCTTCGGTCGGACAATCGCGGCGGACCATAAGTTCAACGCCCCGCCTTGGCAACGACTGGCCGGTTGGCAATTCGCGTCCGAGCCCGCTATGCCGGGCCCTGCCTTTTCCCCATGCGTGAATGATGATGGACGCCGATCCCAACGTGCTCGCCCGCATCGCGGCCGCCCTCGAACGACTGGCTCCCCCGCCGCCCGCCCTTCCCGACCTGTCGGCCGCCGACGCCTTCGTCTGGGAAGGCGGGTCGCTCCGGCCGGTGCGCAAGGTCGCCCGGGTCGAGCTCGAGCTGCTCCAGGGCATCGACCGGGTCCGCGACATCCTGATCGACAACACTACCCGCTTCGCCAATGGCCTGCCCGCCAACAACGCCCTGCTCTGGGGTGCCCGCGGCATGGGCAAGAGCTCGCTGGTCAAGGCGATCCACGCCAAGATCAACCAGGACCGGCGCGGCAGCCTGCTGCTGGTCGAGATCCACCGCGAGGAGATCGAGAGCCTGCCGAAGCTGCTGGCGGTCCTGCGCGACAGCGGCCGGCGGGCGCTGATCTTCTGCGACGACCTATCCTTCGATCAGGGCGAGACCAGCTACAAGTCGCTGAAAGCCGTGCTGGAAGGCGGGTTGGAGGGCCGGCCGGACAATGTCCTGTTCTACGCGACCTCCAACCGCCGGCACCTGATGTCCCGGCAGATGATCGAGAACGAGCGGCAGAACGCCCTGATCCCGAGCGAGGCGGTGGAGGAGAAGGTTTCCCTTTCCGACCGGTTCGGCCTGTGGCTGGGCTTCCATCCCTGCTCCCAGGACGTCTATCTCGCCATGGTCGAGGGCTATGTCCGCCGGCTCGGCATCGCGATCGAGCCGGACGAACTGCGCCGCCAGGCGATCGAATGGGCCACCACCCGCGGCGCCCGGTCCGGCCGCGTCGCCATGCAGTTCGTCCAAGACCTGGCTGGCCGCAAAGGTGTCTCGCTCGAAGCCTTGTGATCAGGCCGCCATCGCCCGGACCGTCGCGTCCAGCTCGTCCGCGAGCGGGCCGGGTAGCAGCATCCGGAACGCCTGGGCCAGGCCGGCATAGTACCAGAGGGTCCCGTCCCGCCCACCGGTGAAGCGGTCCCAGATCGCTTCGCCGACCTGCCGGCGATCCCCCAGGATCGCCCGGGCGTTGTGGGTCTTGTTGGCGAGTGAGACCAGGAGCGAGCGGGCGGGCTTGTGGTGTAGGCCCTCCAGATAGGCTGCCTTGCGCGCCCGCCAGGGCGGCTTCGGCTCGACCCTGGAATCGGTGCAGTCGGCCACGTTCGCCGCCACCGTCAGGAGATGGGGCACACAGGGGATCCGGGTCCCCTTGCGGAGCTGCGCCCGGTGCAGGCGGCTAGCGTAGCTGAGCGCGTCGTCGAAGCGGTCGGTGGGGATCATCATGGCCGTGCGCCCGTACTGCCGAAGGGCGCCCCATGATCGCCGGGCGACCCGGCCGGAAGCGAGCCGTGCCGGCAGGGCAATGGCATAGCGGGGGATGCTGCGACGCTGCCGGACCTTTGCCCGTGGCCGATCCGCTAGCCCGGATCGAGCAGCCGCGGGCCCGGCCCCTCCGCTCCCAACTCGTCCTTGGGGTTGCGCAGCGGGCAGGCCTGCATCGACAGGCAGCCGCAGCCGATGCAGCCGTCGAGCTGGTCGCGCAGCCGGGTCAGCCGCGTGATCCGCGCATCGAGATTGGCCCGCCAGGCCCTGGAGAGCGCCTGCCAGTCGCGGGCATCCGGCGTGCGTCCCTCCGGCAGGGTGGCGAGTGCCGCCGCTGTCGTCGCAAGCGGGATGCCGGCCCGCTGCGCCACCCGGATCACCGCGATCCGGCGCAGGATCTCGCGAGGGTAGCGCCGCTGATTGCCGGCGGTTCGCCGGCTGCGGATCAGGCCCCGCGCCTCGTAGAAATGCAGGGTCGAGACCGCCACGCCGCTGCGTTCGGCGACCTCCCCCACGCTCAGCTCCCGCTGCATCGACGCATTTTCTCCGATTGACCTCAACTACACTTGAGGTTCTAGGAGGATGGCTCCCTGAAGCGCAACAGCATGGGAGCTCTGGACATGGACCCTCTCCGCACCTCTCTGATCCTGGGCAGCACAAGGGCCGGCCGGCTTTGCGACAAGGTCGCCGGCTGGGCGGCCGGCGTCGCCGCCCGACAGCCCGGCCTGGCGATCGACCGGATCGACCCGCTCGAACTCGACCTGCCCTGCCGCCACGACCGGCACCGCCACCCGGGCCTCGTGGCATTGCGCCAGCGCCTGGGTCTGGCCGACGCCTTTTTGGTGGTGACGCCCGAGTACAACCATGGCTACCCGGCGGCCTTGAAGTTCCTGATCGATTCGGTGCAAGAGCCCTGGCATGCCAAGCCGGTCGGCTTCGTCTCCTATGGCGGGATCAGCGGCGGGATCCGGGCGGTGGAACAGCTCCGCCAGGTGTTCGCTGAGCTGCATGCGGTGACGTTGCGCAACGCCGTCAGCCTCGCCCATGCCTGGGAGCGCTTCACCCCGTCCGGCACCCTGCAGGACCCGGAGCCGGCCGAGGCGGCGCTCGCAGCGCTCCTCCGCCAGCTCGACTGGTGGGGACGGGCCCTGCGCCAAGCCCGGCAGGAGCGGCCATATCGGGAGGTGCTGGGATGAACCCGGCGGATGCGATCATCAGGGTGGAAGGGGTCGGCAAGACCTACCAGTCCGGCTTCCAGGCGCTGAAGGGGATCGACCTCTCGATCCGCCGGGGCGAGATCTTCGCGCTGCTGGGCCCCAACGGTGCCGGCAAGACCACGCTCATCGGCATCATCTGCGGCCTGGTCAAGCCGACCTCCGGCCGGGTCCTGGCCGATGGCCACGACATCCGGAAGGACTACCGCCAGGCACGGGAGAAGATCGGCCTGGTGCCCCAGGAGCTCACCACCGACGTGTTCGAGAGCGTCTGGGCCACGGTCAGGTTCAGCCGCGGCCTGTTCGGCAAGGCGCCGGACGACGCCCATCTAGAGCGGGTCCTGCGCGCCCTGTCCTTGTGGGACAAGCGCGACAGCAGGATCGCAGCGCTCTCGGGCGGGATGAAGCGCCGGGTGCTGATCGCCAAGGCGCTGGCCCACGAGCCGGAGATCCTGTTCCTGGACGAGCCGACCGCAGGCGTGGATGTCGAGCTGCGCCGCGAGATGTGGGCGCTGGTCCGCGGGCTGCGCAGCCAGGGCGTCACGGTCGTCCTCACCACCCACTATATCGAGGAAGCCGAGGAGATGGCGGACCGGATCGGGGTGATCGACCAGGGCGAGCTCGTGCTGGTCGAGGACAAGGCGGTGCTGATGCAGCGACTGGGCCAGCGCCAGCTAACCTTGTTCCTCCAGCGACCGGTGGAGGCCCTGCCGCCCGAGCTCGCCGAGTACCGGCTGGACCTGTCAGCGGATGGCAGCCGGATCGTCTACCGCTTCGACGGCAAGGATGATCCGGGCAGCATCCCCAGCCTGCTGCGCCGCCTCCTGGCCAGCGGCATCGACTTCAAGGACCTGCAGACCAGGCAGAGCTCGCTGGAAGAGATCTTCGTGGGCCTAGTGGGAGCGCGCCGATGAACCGCCATGCGATCTGGGCCATCTACCGGTTCGAGATGGCGCGCACCGGTCGCACGCTCCTGCAGAGCATCGCCGCCCCGGTGATCTCCACCTCGCTCTACTTCATCGTGTTCGGTGCCGCGATCGGTGCTCGGATGGAGCAGATCGACGGGGTCAGCTATGGCGCCTTCCTCGTGCCGGGCCTGATCATGCTGGCCGTGCTCACCGAGAGCATCTCCAACGCCTCGTTCGGCATCTACATGCCGCGCTATTCCGGCACGATCTACGAAGTCCTCTCGGCCCCGGTCTCGTTCGTCGAGATCGTCCTAGGCTATGTGGGTGCTGCCGCCACCAAGTCGGTGATCCTGGGCTCGATCATGCTGGTCACCGCCCGGATGTTCGTCGACTTCACCATCCTGCACCCGTTCTGGATGGCAGGCTTCCTGGTACTGACCTCGGTCACCTTCAGCCTGTTCGGCTTCATCATCGGCATCTGGGCACAAGGCTTCGAGCGGCTGCAGATCGTCCCGATGATGATCGTGACGCCATTGGCCTTCCTGGGCGGGAGCTTCTACTCGATCTCGATGCTGCCGCCGTTCTGGCAGCAGGTCACCCTGTTCAACCCGGTGGTCTATCTCGTGAGCGGGTTTCGCTGGAGCTTCTATGGCAGCGCCGATGTCGCGGTCGCCATCAGCTTCGGCATGACCTGCCTGTTCCTCCTGGGCTGCCTCCTGGTGGTCTGGGCGATCTTCCGCACCGGCTATCGCCTGTGGCCGTAAGCAGCCATGCGCGGGCCGGTCAGCGGCTCGCGACCTCCATCTCCTCACCCTTGACCAGGTGGCGGCTCGGGTCGAGCGCGCGCCTGCCCGAGCGCAGCTCGAAATGGAGCTGCGGCGTGTCGACATAGCCGGTCTGGCCGACCCGGCCGATGACCTGGCCGCGCGTCACCTGGTCGCCGACCGCCGCTAGGATGCTGTCCAGATGGGCATAGCCGGTGGTGAACCCGTCGGCGTGCCGGATCAGGATCATCCGCCCCCAGCCGGCAATCTCGTCGCTGGCATAGGACACCACGCCATTCTCCGCGGCCAGCACCGGGCTGCCCAGCGGGGCGGC
>NZ_WUJP01000406.1 GCF_009806515.1 Geminicoccus flavidas
CAGGTTGATGCCGTCGTTCTGGCTGCCGTCCTGCTTCTTGCCGAACCGGCTGATCACCGTGCCGCTGGCCGGCCACAGGAAGCCATCACCACTGAGGGCCGGCGGCTTCATCGCCGCGGCCCGCGCCATCGCACCGGGTGCAGTGACCGGCAGGGCCGCCACCTGTTCGGGCTCCGCCGCGGCGGCCGGCACCGGGACGGGTGCCGGGGGCGTGGCACCGGGCGGTGCCAGGGTCGCCACCTGGATCTCGCTCGGCGCCTCCTCCGGCGCCATCGGCGAGACCGGGGTCGGCAGCTGGCGGATCGCCGGGCGCTTGGCCCTGGCCGGCTCCGCTGTGGGCGCCGGACGGGCGCCACGCTGCGGGATGGTCAGGTTGCTGCCGAGCTGGATCACATAGGGCTTGCGCAGGTTGTTGGCCGAAGCCAGCTCCTGCAACGTCACCCCATAGCGCTCCGCGACTTTCGAGGCGGTGTCGCCGCGCATCACCTTGTGCAGCCTGGGCGGCCCGACATAGGCCTGCTTCTTCGCGAGCGCCCAGCTCTGTCCCGGCACGGGCTCGATCGGGCGCAGGTCGCTGCAGCCGGTCAAAAGGACGGCCAGGGCCACCAGGAGCGGGGAGAACGCACGTACCATCCGTTTTCGATACGTCACGCGAAAGCCACGGTTCAAGCAGCCGCTGCCGGCAGCCCGGTAAGGTTCAGCTCTCCACCACCTGCCGCAGCGCCGTCATGCTCGCCATGTGGGTCATGTCGAGGTGGATCGGCGTCACCGAGATGAAGCCGTGGTTGGTGGCCTCCAGGTCGGTCCCCTCGCCCGGATCCTGCTCGGCATGGGTGTCGCCGATCCAGTAATAGGCCTCGCCGCGCGGGTCCTCGCGCTCGATGATCGCGTCGCCGATCTTGCGGGTCCCCTGGGCGGTCACTCGAATCCCGTTGATCTCCTGCACGTCGCGGTCGGGGAAGTTGACGTTGATCAGCACCTCGCGCGGCCAGCCGGCGGCCAGCAGCTTCTTGATCAGGTCCGGCGCGAAATGCTCGGCCGTGGCCCAGCGCGGCCCCTTGCCGAACTCCATCAGCGAGGAGAAGGCGATCGCCCTGGTCCGGCACAGCGTCGCCTCCATGGCGGCCGCCACCGTGCCGGAATATGTGATGTCGTCGGCGAGATTGCTGCCGTGGTTGATCCCGGACAGGACCAGGTCGACCTTCTTGCCCTCGATCAGCCGCTGCAGGCCCAGCATGACGCAGTCGGTGGGCGTGCCGTCCACGGCGAACTGCTTTTCGCCTAAGCGCCGCGCCCGGAGCGGGCGGCGGATCGTCAGGCCGTGGCCGACCCCCGACTGGTTGCTTTCCGGCGCCACCACCCAGACGTCGTCGGAGATCGCCTGGGCGATCTTCGTGAGCGTGCGGATGCCGGCAGCAGCGTAGCCGTCATCGTTGGTGACCATGATGCGCAAGGGACGGGATCCTTCAGGCGACGGGCAGGAGGCGCTCCTGGCCGAAATAGCGGTGCAGCGCCGGCGGCAGGGTAACCGAGCCGTCGGCCTCCTGACCATTCTCCAGGATGGCGACGAGCGTGCGACCAACCGCCAGCCCGCTGCCGTTCAGCGTATGGACGAAGCGCGGCTTCTCGCCAGGGGCCGGCCGGTAGCGGGCATTCATCCGCCTGGCTTGGAAGTCCAGACAGTTCGAGCAGGAGCTGATCTCGCGATAGTTCCCCTGCCCCGGCAGCCAGACCTCGATGTCATAGGTCTTGCTGGCCCCGAAGCCGGTATCGCCCGCGCACAGCAGCATCACCCGGTAGGGCAGGCCCAACCTTTTCAGCACCTCCTCGGCGCAGGCGGTCATCCGCTCGTGCTCGGCCGCCGACTGCTCGGGCGTGGTGATCGAGACCAGCTCGACCTTGTTGAACTGGTGCTGGCGGATCATCCCCTTGGTGTCGCGCCCGGCCGAACCGGCCTCGGAACGGAAGCAGGGCGTGTGCGCGGTCATGCGCAGCGGCAGGTCGCCCGCGTCCAGGATCTCGCCGCCCACCGTGTTGGTCAGCGGCACCTCGGCCGTGGGGATCAGCCCCAGCCCGGTCGTGGTGAAGAACAGGTCGTCCGCGAACTTCGGGAGCTGGTTGGTGCCGAACAACGCCTTCTCGCCCACCATGAGCGGCGGCGCAATCTCGGTGTAGCCGTGCTCGCCCGTCTGCAGGTCGAGCATGAAGGCGGCCAGCGCCCGCTCCAGCCGCGCCATCTGCCCGCGCAGCAGCACGAAGCGCGCCCCCGACAGCTTGGCCGCGGTGGCAAAGTCCATGCCGAGCCTGGCCCCCAGCTCGTCGTGAGCGAGCGGCTGGAAGTTGAACTGCCGGGGCGTGCCGACCCGGCGCAGCTCGACATTAGCCGTCTCGTCGGCACCCTCAGGCACGTCGGGCTGAAGAACGTTCGGATAGGTGGTGAGCTTCGCCTCCAGCTCGGCCGCCACGGCCGCAAGCTGTTCCTCGCCGGCCTTCACCGCGTCCTTGAGCTGGCCGAGCTCGGCCTGGAGCTGATCGACCGGCTGGCCCTTGGCCCTGGCTTGGCCGAACTCGCGGGACAGGCGGTTGCGCGCGGACTGCGATTCCTGCAACTCGGTCTCAATCCGGCGCCGCTCGGCATCCAGCGCCAGCACGTCGGCTGCCGCCGGTGCCGCACCGCGCCGTTGCAGGCTGGCATCGAACGCCGCCGAGTTTTCCCGCAGCCACTTCAGGTCGAACAAGGCTCTTTTGCCCTAGGTCAGATGCACCGGGGGTCTCTTATGCATCCGCCGCCCGGCAGGGAAGCCCGGATCGGCGGGAACCGGCCGCACTTGGCCGCCAGTGTCCCGCCAGGCACGCCGGCACTGCTAGCTGGTCGTGGAGTCGTCCTCGGCCTCGGCGGCTTCCGCGGCCTCGGCAGCCAGCCGCTTCTTCTCGACCATCTTCACCGCGATGACCGAGATCTCGTAGAGAATGAGCAGCGGCACGGCGAGGCTGATCTGGCTGATCACGTCCGGCGGGGTGACGATCGCCGCCAGCACGAACACGCCGACGATCGCATAGCGCCGGTTCCGGATCAGCCCGGCCGAGCCGATGATCCCGACCCTGCCCAAGAGGGTGAGCAGCACCGGCAACTGGAAGGCCAGGCCGAAGGCGAACACCATCTTCATCACGAGGTCGAGATATTCCCCGACCCGCGCTTCCAGCTCGATCGGCATCGTGCCGTCGCCGCCGCCGGTCTCGAAGCTCAGGAAGAAGTGGAACGCCAGCGGGAACACGAAATAATAGCAGAGCGCCGCGCCCAGGAAGAACAGCACCGGCGTGGCCAGCAGGAACGGCAGGAAGGCCTGCTTCTCCTGCCGGTACAGGCCGGGTGCGATGAACATCCAGAGCTGGGTGGCGATCACCGGGAAGGCCAGCATCGCCCCGCCCCACATCGCTACCTTCAGGTAGGTGAAGAAGGCCTCGGTGAGACCGGTATAGATCATCCGCCGGCCGGTCTGGTTGCCGTAGGCGATTTGCAGCGGATGGACCAGGAACTGGTAGATCTGCTCGGAGAAGGCGTAGCAGATCAGGAAACCGACGAACAACGCGCCGATCGACCACATCAGCCGGTTGCGCAGCTCGAGCAAGTGCTCCAGCAGCGGCATTTCGCGATCGTCGATGTCCTTGATGAACGCCATCAGGCTTTCTCGGCAGGTGCGGACTCGGCGGGAGCAGGGGCGGAAGCGGCCGGTGCGGGTGCGGCGGGTGCCGGCCTGACGGAGCCGGTTGCCGTCGCAGGAACCGGCTCGGCAGGCTTGGCCGACGCGGCCGGTGCCGTGCCGGCATGGCCCCCGGCCGAGGCGTCAGCCGCCGGCCCAAGCAGAGCGCCCGGCGCGGGTGATTCGGTCTTCGCCGTCGTGGCGGGCGGCGAGGCTGGCGGCTTCTGGTCCAGCGAGCGGTTGATGTCGCTGGTGTCCAGCGCCTTGCCGAGCGTGCCGTCCGGGTCCACCGACTTGGTGATCTGCTCGCGGATGCCGGCCGGGCTGATCTTGCCGACGCT
>NZ_WUJP01000407.1 GCF_009806515.1 Geminicoccus flavidas
GTCCTTCAGGTCCTGCAGGTCGGCCTCGCGGGCCATGTCGTCAACATGGCGCTGGAACTCGCGCGCCATCGCCCGCCCCTTGGCCACCCACTGCCCGAGCGTGCGTGCGAGGCGCGGCAGGTCCTTGGGACCAACCACGACCAGGGCCACCACCAGGATGATGGCCATCTCCGACCAGGCAAGATCGAACACGATGAGGTCACGCCTGCCGTCTTCGGGCAACCGGCGGTCCGGTTACCCCTCGATGAACGCACCGATAGACGAACCCGGGGGCATGGTCCAGCGGCCTCCGGAGGATAGCCCGATCACGATGAAACCTCATCCCCGAAATCATGGCCGGGCGCATCCCCCTGCCCCTCTGCCGCAGGCTCGGCCGCCTCCTCGCCGGTGCGCTGCGCCATGACCACGAGGTCCGGCGCGTCCAGGTCGTCGGGTCTCGGCAGGTCGTCCAGGCTCGTCAGGCCGAACGCGTCCAGGAAGGCCGGCGTGGTCGCCCAGGTCATCGGCCGGCCCGGCACCTCGCGGCGGCCGGCCGGTGCCACCCAGCCGGCGTCCAGGAGCTGCTCGAGCGTGCCCTGGGCCAGCGCCACGCCCCGGACCTGCTCGATCTCGCCCCGGGTGACCGGCTGCTTCCAGGCGATCACCGCGAGCGTCTCCAGGACCGCGCGCGACGGCTTGCGCCGCTTCTCCTCGACCCTGGCCAGATAGGGGGCGATCTCCGGGTCGGTGCGCAGCGCCCAGTCCTGGCCGATCCGCTCCAGCCGGATGCCCCGGCCGCTATAGGCCAGCACCAGCTCGGGCAGAAGATCGGCCACATGCAGGTCGCCCGGCAAATGCGCCTGGAGCACCGCCTCCGGCACGGGCTCCGCCCGGCTGAACAGCACCGCCTCCACGATCCTCAGGCCAAGCTCGCGGCTCATCGCGTTCCCCTCACCATGATCGGGCCGAAGGCCTGGTGCTGCACCAGTTCAATCCGCCCCTGCCGCGCCAGTTCCAGGCTGGCCACCAGCCCGGACGCCAGGGCCGTGCGCCGGCCGAACCCCTCGGCGAGATCGGGCGGCAGGAGGCTTTCCAGTTCGCGCCAAGACGTGCCGCTCACCATGGCCTCGAAGCGCGCCATCGCCTGGTCGATCGACCAGGTGGGCGGCGGCGGGAAGCGCAGGATCACCGCCTTGCGCTTGCGCTTGAGGCCCGCATAGGCGGCGACCAGGTCGGTCAGGGAGGCGGTCGGCAGGTAGCGCGTTTCCAGCGCGAAGCTCTCCGCCACCCCGCGCACGAGTCGCTCCCGGCCGAGCCGCGGCCGCTCCTCCAGTGCCAGGGCCAGGGCCTTGACCGCATCCAGCCGGCGCAGCCGCGCCTCCAGGTCCGAGGCCGCCTCCTCGACCTCGCCGTCGGGCTCGGCCTTAGGCAGGAGCAGGCGCGACTTCAGCCAGAGCAGCCAGGCGGCCATCACCAGATAGTCGGCGGCGACCGTCAGCTCCCGGCGCTTGGCGCCCTGGAGATAGGCCACGAACTGGTCGACCAACGCCACCAAGTCGAGGGTGCGCAGGTCGACCTTCTGGCGCCTGGCCAGGTCGAGCAGGAGGTCGAGCGGGCCCTGGAAGCCGTCCAGGGCGACGGTGAAGCCGTCGTCCTCCGGCCGCTCTTCATTTCCCGCCGCCTCGCTCATCCCAAGGGATCGCCCCAGCCGGTCAGAATGTACACCCAGCGGAACACGAACTCGACCGGCGGGCGCAGGATCGGGTCGATCAGGTTGATCCGCATCCCCCAGATCGAGCCCAGCAGCGGGCCCAGGAACAGGAGGCCCAGCAGGATCAGCAGGCCGTAGCGCTCGGTCTTGGCATGCTGCCAGGCGAGCTTCGGCGGCAGGATGGCGTTGAGCACCCGCCCGCCGTCCATCGGCAGGAGCGGCAGCATGTTGAACACGGCGAGCACGACGTTGACGTTGACGAACGCATCCAGGTTGCCAGTGATCCACTCGCCGAGCGCACCGTCGACGTTGACCGCGCCATGGCGGGCGATCGCGGCGGCGATCGCCAGCACGATGTTGATCCCGGGCCCGGCCAGCGCCACCAGCGCCATGTCGCGGCGGGGATGGTGCAGATAGCCGAACCTGACCGGCACCGGCTTGGCCCAGCCGAACAGGAACGGGCTGCCGGAGAGCAGCAGGATGCCCGGCAGCACGAAGGTGCCGACCGGGTCGACATGCACGATCGGGTTCAGGCTGACCCGGCCCAGCTGGCGCGCGGTCGGGTCGCCCAGCTTGTCGGCGACCAGCGCATGGGCCGCCTCGTGCATGGTGATCGCGAGCACGAGCGGGATCAGATAGATCGACAGGATATGGGCCTGCGCCCCCAGATCGGCCAAGTTGGTTCCTTCAGGCGACGAGCTGCGTCGCGCGCAGATGATGCTCGGCGGCGGCCAGGTCGACCGGCCCCTGCCCGGTGCCGCGGAAGGCCAGGGCGCGGGCATGCCGCAGCGCCGCCTCTCCCGCCAGCTCCGGCAGGGCCGCAGCCAGGGCCTGCGCATCCTCGATTCGCCCGCTGCAGGCGAGCGCCAGGTCGCAGCCGGCCGCGAGGCAGGCCGTCGCCCGGTTGTTCAGGTCGCCGCTGAGCGCGCCCATGCCGAGATCGTCGGAGAGCAGGAGCCCGGCAAAGCCGATCTGGCCGCGGATCACGCCCTCGATGACCGGCCGGGACAGGGTAGCCGGCCGGTCCGGGTCCAGTGCCGGGAAGACGATATGGGCGGTCATGCCGATCGGCAGGTCGGCGAGCGTGCGGAACGGCACGAAGTCGCGCGCCGCCAGCTCGTCCAAGGAGGCCGTCACCACCGGCAGCCCGACATGGCTGTCGACTTGGGCGCGGCCATGCCCCGGCAGATGCTTGATCACCGGCAGCACGCCCG
>NZ_WUJP01000390.1 GCF_009806515.1 Geminicoccus flavidas
AGCCCTGAGCCGTGCGTCCGCGGACCAGCAGCGCACCATCGGCCTGCTCGCGGACCTGCAGGACGGCCGGCTCGACATGCCCGCCAACCTGCCGACCAAGATGGCGGATGCGGACGCGCGGCGCATTCAGGTCGCGGCGGCGCTCGAGCGGCTGTCGGCCGGACACGGCTTCTCCCCGACGGACGGGCAGTCCGTCTCCGACCGGCTGGCCGATGCGCTGGACCGGGCGCTGGCCGACCAGGCGGCGGCCGAGGTGACGGTACGGGCGCTCGCCGCCAAGAGTGCGGCGCTCGCCACCGAGCTGGACCAGAAGGATGCCGAGCTCGCCGCGACCAAGGAGCAGTTCCAGACCTGGGTGAAGCAGCACTACGGCATGCTGCGTGGCGTGCTGCGGACGTCCGGCATGCGAGTCGAGCCTTTGGTGGAGCAGGCGCAGGCGAAGCTCAGCGGCGAAGGCGGCCCATACGTGCCGCTTTCCCTGACCGATCCGGGAGCCGGGCGCAGCACGCTGGTGCCGTTGCCGCCCGAGCTGGGCGCGGATGCCCGCGCCGTCGACCTGCTGAGCGGCATCCTCACTGCATTGCCGCTGGGCATGCCGGTCGCGGACGCGGAGACCCGCAGCGGCTTCGGGGTGCGCGCCGATCCGTTCACCCGGCGCAAGGCGATGCATACCGGACTGGACTTCACGCCGGGCTCCGACGGCCTAGCGGTCGCCACCGGGCCGGGCAGCGTGACCTTTGCCGGGCGGGCCGGCGCCTATGGCAACATGGTCGAGATCGACCATGGCTTCGGCGTGACGACACGCTATGCACATCTGGCGGGGATCGCGGTAAAGGTCGGCCAGCAGGTGACGCAGGGTACGGCCCTTGGCGAGATCGGCTCGACAGGCCGCAGCACCGGGCGGCATCTGCATTATGAGATCCGGGTCGACGGAGTGGCCGTCGACCCTGCCGACTTCCTGGAGGCGCGTGTGCGCTTGGCCCATGTTCTTTCGCAGGAATAAGCGCGCGAAGGAGGCTGCTGCCGCCGCCCGGGAAAGCACCGCCACCGGCACGGCCCTGATCCCCACGGCCCCGCGCGGCGGCGTGCCCGCCCTGTCCGGCAGCGGCCGGGGTGCGCCGACCATCCTGGGCTCCGACCTGATGATCACGGGCGATGTGACCGCCGATGGCCATCTCCTGATCGACGGCCGGATCCAGGGCGGGGTCGAGGCGCGCATGGTGACGCTCGGCCGCGACGGCGAGATCAACGGCCGGATCGAAGCGGACGAGGTCGTGCTGCACGGCCTGGTGCGGGGCAGCGTGCATGCCCGCCGAGTCCATCTGATCCGCGGCTGCCGGGTGTTCGCCGACATCCATCACGACGTGCTGCAGATCGACGAGGGCGCTTATCTGGAAGGTGCCATCCGGCGCCTGTCAGGTAGCGACGTCCTGGCCGACCCGCTGGCAGCGCGCGAGCACGACGCCTGACCATTCCCGCCCTGTTCCAGACGATCATGCCGCTGCTGATCGGCCTCATGTTCGGGGCCGTCGCGGCGCGTTCCCATTTCTGCACCATGGGTGCGCTGTCCGACTTCTTCCTGTTCGGCAGCACCAGGCGGCTGCGCGGGATCGCGATGGCACTCGCGGTGGCGCTGGCCGGCACCTCCCTGCTGGCCTTCCTCGGCTGGCCGGTGTTCGGCTCCGGGCAGAGCGAGTTGCCCTGGTTGGCAGCACTGCTGGGGCCGCTCGCGTTCGGCGCCGGCATGACGGTGGCCGGCGGCTGCATCACCCGCAACCTGGTGCGCGCGGGCCTGGGCAGCGCCAAGGCAGGGCTCACCCTGCTTGTGGCGGGGCTGGTCGCCCTGGCCCTTACCGGCGGCATCCTCGCCGCGCCGGCAGCCTGGCTACACTGGCCGGCCACCGTGGTGGCGCTGCCGCCCGGCCTGCTGCCGCCCGTAGCAGTACTGGCGGCCCTGGCCCTGGCTGCCTGGGTGCTGCTGCCGGCGCGCGAGCGCGGTCGGGCCCGCCAGGACATCGCAGCCGGTGCCCTGCTGGGCCTGACGGTCCCGCTCTGGCATCTCCTGGTGGCGGCCGGGCCCCTGCCGCCGATGCCATCCTTCATCCTGCCGCTGGGGGAACTGCTCGCCCGCTGGTCCTCGGGTCCCGGTGCTCATGCCGGAGCCATGCTCGTGCTGGGCACGCTCGCCGGTGCCGCGCTGCTGGGACTGGTGCGGCGCAGCCACCGCTTCGAGGGGTTCGCTGATGCGGGCGACCTCCAGCGCCATCTCCTGGGCGGCCTGCTCATGGGCCTGGGCGGCGGGCTCGCCGGGGTCTGCAGCTTCGGTCTGGCCGTCGCCGGATCAGCCGCGTTGCTACCGGCCGCGATTCTCGGCACTCTCGCCCTGGCGGTCGGATGCCGGCAGACCCTGCGCGTTCTGGAAGGTCGTTCGTTCTTCAGCCGGTAGCCCGGCCTGCGCGCAGCAATCTCCGAAATGGGCTGCCCAGCGCCTGAGAGCGCCGGCGCCTGAGCCTGCTGGGCGGAACCGGGGGAGGTGAACGATGCAGACGGTGCTGTTGGCCGGGCGGGCGGAGCATGCCAGCCGACTGCTCAGAGCCATGGCCAACGAGCACCGGCTGACCATCCTGTGCCGCATCGCCGCCAAGGAGCGCTCGGTGGGCGAGCTGGCGCGCCAGACTGGGCTCAGCCAGTCGGCGATCTCCCAGCACCTGGCCCGGCTGCGCCGGGAGAACGTGGTCCGCGCCCGCCGCGATGCGCAGACCGTCTGGTATTCCCTGGCCTCCAGCGAGGCCCGGGAGCTGATCGTGACGCTGGGACGGCTATATGCCGGTGCCGGGCCGGACGAGCCGCCGACCGGCCGGAGCGTCGAGTGAGCCGAGCTGCCCGCGCCGGCCTGCTGGTCGTGCTGGTCCTGCTAGCCGGCGGCCTGGCGGCCCGGGCTGCCGGCTTGGTCGCTGACTTGTCGCATCACCTGATCGCCATCACCACCGCGTTCACCGGCAGCGACGTGCTCCTGTTCGGCGCGCTGGAGGAGACCGGCGGCGACGTCGTGGTGGTGGTGACCGGCCCGCGCACCAACCGCACCGTCCGGCAGCGCGAGCGCATGGCCGGGGTCTGGCTGCCCGGCGACGAGATGACCTTCACCGGCGTGCCGAGCTTCTATGCGGTGGCGGCGACCCGGCCGATTGAGAGCTTCACCACCCCGCCCTTGCGCGCGCGCCATGAGATGGGAGTGGCGTCACTGCGCCTGACCCCGGTGGCCGCCTTCGACCCGCACCGGATCGCGCGCTTCCGCGAGGCCCTGATCACCCTGCAGCAGCGCAACGGCCTCTACCCGAGCGCCACGGGCGAGGTGTCGATGCTGGGCGACCGGCTGTTCCGCACCACCCTGGCCTTCCCCGCCAACGTCGCGTCGGGCCCCTATCAGGTCCAGGTGCTGCGCGTGGTCGCCAATCAGGTCGTGGAGGCGCAGGCCAGCATCCTTACTGTCTCGAAGGTGGGGCTGGAGGCGGACCTCACCGACTTCGCGCAGCGCCACGGCATGTGGTACGGCCTTGTCACGCTCGTTCTGGCGGTCACTGCCGGCTGGCTCGCCAACATCGCGTTCCGAAGGAGTTGAGCCCATGGCCGAAGAAGCCGACGCGCCCGGCCGCCTGCTGGAGCGGGTCTTCTTGGTGGTGGCCGACGAGACCGAGGAGATGAGCAACGCCCTGCGCTTTGCCGGGCGCCGCGCCCAGCACTCCGGCGGCCGGGTGGCACTCCTGGCCGTAGTCGAGCCCGCTGACCTCGGCAACTGGCTAGGCGTGGGCCAGGTCATCGAGGACGACCAGCGCCGCGATGCCGAGGCCCTGCTGCACCGGATGGCCGAGGAGGCCTACCGGATGACCGGCAAGATGCCGATCCTCCACCTGCGCGAGGGCGACCGGCGCGAGGAGGTGGTCAAGCTGCTCCAGGAGGACAAGACCATCTCGCTGCTAGTGCTGGGCACGGCCAAGGGCAGTTCGCCCGGCCCGATCGTCACCTACCTGATGTCACACCTAGGCGGCAGCATCCGCATCCCGGTGACCCTGGTGCCGGGCGACCTCACGCCCGAGGAGATCGACCAGGTCACCTAGATCCGCGCCAGGCCGAGCTGGTGCCAGCCGAGGACCGCCGGGCCCGGCAGGAGGCGGCCGGCCACCTGCCGCTCGATCCGGAAGCCCGCGGCCTCGATCAGTTGCTCGTGCGGGCGGTCCAGGCGGCAGCCGCCGGCCAGGCGCCGCCATGCCGGGGTGAGCCGGCGCTGCCAGGCGGCGGTGGCGGGGTCCGGGCAGAGCCCATGCTCGCAATAGCAGAGCAGGCCGCCTGGCCGCAGCACCCGGCGCAGCTCCGCCAGCGCCCGCTCCGGGTCGTCCACCGAGCACAAGGTCCAGGTCGAGACGGCGACGTCTACCGACTGGTCGGCGACCGGCAGATTCTCGGCGCGGCCCTGGCGCAGATGGACCGGGAACGCCATCCAGGCGGCGCGCCGATGCGCCCGGCGCAGCAGCGGCATGGACGGGTCGACCCCGATCACGCTTTCCAGCGACCGCGGATAGTAGCCGAGGTTCAGGCCCGAGCCGATCCCGATCTCCAGCACCCGCCCGAATGCGGGCGCCGTGGCCTTGGCGCGTAGCCGGCCGAACATGCTGCGGGCCATCACCCGGTCGAGCACCGGCGGCAGGATCGAATGGTCCCAGAAATGCAGGCTGGATGCCAAGCGTTCCTCCGGGTTTTGCAGGTCTCAAGCCAGACACGACAGCAATGCGGGCGTCTAGTGCCAGATGCGCGCGCCCCCTTGAACATCCGCTGCCTGTGCCTAATCTCTGCCGCGATGGGTCCGGGCCCCTCTGGCAGCCGTCTTTGCGGCTGTGATGTCGGACTGCCTCCTCTGGCAGGTCGGCATCCGGTCTGCCGTAAGAGACGGACACAGATATGGATCTCGCACTCCTCGTCGCCACGCCCGTCATGGGCAAGCCAGCCTGGATGTGGCTGCTCTTCCTCGGCATCGTCCTGACCATCCTCGTGCTCGATCTGGGCGTGCTGCACCGCAAGCAGCGCGAGATCGGCGTCCGGGAGTCGATGCTGCTCTCCGCCGGCTACATGGGTCTGGCCGGCCTGTTCGGCCTCTACGTGCTCTGGCAGATGGGCGGCAATGCCGCCGCCGAGTTCTATACCGGCTACCTGGTCGAGTGGAGCCTCTCGCTCGACAACGTCTTCGTCATCTCCCTGATCTTCACCTATTTTCACATCCCCAGGATCTACCAGCACCGGGTGCTGTTCTGGGGGATCATCGGCGTGATCGTCATGCGCGGCACGATGATCTTCCTGGGCGCCGCACTGGTCCGGGAATTCCACTGGGTGATGTACCTGTTCGGCGCGTTCCTCCTGTTCACCGGCATCAAGCTGCTGGTCTCGGTGGACAGCAAGCCCGATATTGCCAACAACCCGGTCCTGAAGATCACCCGTCGGGTGTTCCGGGTCACCTCCCACATAGACGGCAACCATTTCTTTACTAAGGCGGCCCACCCGGTCAGCGGCAAGATCGTCACCTATGCTACGCCTTTGTTCTTGGCGCTGGTGATGATCGAGTTCGTCGACCTCGTGTTCGCGGTGGATTCGGTGCCGGCGATCTTCGCTATCAC
>NZ_WUJP01000408.1 GCF_009806515.1 Geminicoccus flavidas
TGTCCAGGAGCCCCTCGGCCAGCGCCCGGCCGAGCTCCGCCACCACGAACGGGTCGCTGGAAAAGGCGCGGCTGCCGATCGCCTCGGTGAGCCCGGGTGCCGCCACGTCCAGCACCGGGGCGCAGGCCACGTCGATGCCGGCTTCCGCCAGATCGCTGCCGATCAGGTGGCCGACCGCGCGGGCGGCCTGCACCGCCTGGTCGGGCTGCCGGGCGAACAGGGCGCCGAGCCCGGCCATGGCCGGCAGACTGCGCCAGACCGGCGGGCACAGCCGCATCACCCGCCCGCCCTCCTGGTCAACTAGGATCATCGGCACGGACGGGGCGGCCGCCGCCCGGATCGAATCGGTGAGGGAACGGAGCTGCGCCCGGTCGGCGACATTGCGCGCGAACAGGATCACGCCCGCGGGCGGCGTCTTCGCCAGCAGGCGCCGCTCGGCCGCAGTGAGTGCGGTACCCTCGATGCCGATCACCGCGGCCAGCATCAGCGGACCACCAGGCAGTCGCTGCCGGCACTCTTGAGCGCCTCGCAGGCCGCCTGCGCTTCCGCCCGACTCGCGAAGCCTTCGAGCTGGGCACGGTAATAGGTGGCGCCCCTGACCTCCGCCTGGGTGATCACCCGGCGCTTGCCCGCGAACACGTCGGGGTGCTTTCGCGCCGCCCGGTCCCAGGCGACGTTGGCGTCCGCCTCGCTGCGGAGCGAGGCGACCTGGATGCGCACCCCGCTGCGCGCGGCCGGCGCGGCCGGCTCCGGTGCCGCGGGCGCCGTCGCGACGACTGTCGGTGGGGCGGGCGGCGGTGCTGCGGGCGCCGGCGGCGGCACGGGCGTGGTGTCGACCACCGCCGGCGGCTCGGCCGGCGGGACCACCGGCATCGGCCCGGCAGCGGCCGCGGGTGCTGGGCTCGGCGCGGGTGTGGCCGGCGGCGCCGCGCGGGGTGCCGGCACCGGCTCCGGTGCCGGCACCGGTGCCAGCGGTGCGGTGACCAGCGGTGCCGTGGCCGGCGGCTCGGGTGCCACCGCCATCACCGAGGGCGGCGGCACCTGCTCGCCGGCGGCAGGTCCGTCAGCGGCCGGCGAGCCCGCGGCCGGCTCGGGCCCCGCCCCGTTATCCTCGGTTGGGATGATGTCGCCGATCGAGACGAGCGGCGGCGCCCCGGCCGTCTGGGGCGCCGCGTCGGGCGCCACTTCGGACGTCGCTTCGCTCACCTCGGCCGAGGGCGGCAGCTCCTCCTCCACCGGCCGGACCGGCGGCCGGCTGTCCACCACCGGGCCGACCTGCGGTTGGGTGTCCGATCGGTTCCCGTCCGGGTCGAGCGCGCTGGCGATCGCGGTGTTGTCGTTGCGCAGGTCCATGCCGCCGGGATCGTCGGGCCGCTGCTTGATCGGCTCGTCGGGGGCCGCCACCAGCACGGGCGTGCCGTCGCCGGCATTGTCCTGCCAGGACAGCCACACGATCGCGCCGAACGCGAAGAACACCAGCAGCACCAGGATCCGGAGCCACCAGCGGGTCGGCTGCTCGTCCGGCAGCGGCTCCTCCAGGTCGACCACCGCCCGGTTCCTCAGGGCCTTCTGCGCGGCGTCGAACGATTCGTCGGACATTGCAGCCATGCTCTCTCAAGAAGTTCTTCGCGCTGACGGGTCTGCGTCGAACGGCAGTTCAGCGCAGCTCGTCGACCGGCGTCACCCCCAATATGTCGAGGCCGGCCGCGATCGCGGTGCGCGCCGCCTCCAGCATCGCCAGCCGCGCCCGCGAGCGCTCCGGCTCCGCCTCGACGAGAAAGCGCAGAGTCTCGTCCTCCGAGCCCTTCGTCCAGAGGCCATGGAGCTCCGCCGCGAGCTCCATCAACCAGAAGGCGATCCGGTGTGGCTCGGCATGCACGGCCGCACCCTCTAGCACCCGCGGCAGCAGGGCCGCCCGCTTGAGCAGGTCGAGCTCGGCCTGATGGGTCAGCAGCGCCAAGTCCGCCCGGTCCAGGTCCTGGGTCAGCTCTCCCAGACCGCGCTGCTCGGCCTGGCGGAACACCGAGCGCACCCGGGCGTGGGCGTACTGGACATAGAATACCGGGTTATCGCGCGACTGCTCGACGACCTTGGAAAGATCGAAGTCGAGCGGCGCATCGTTCTTGCGGGTCAGCAGCATGAACCGCATCACGTCCTTGCCGACCTCGTCGACCACGTCGCGCATGGTCACGATCCGGCCGGCCCGCTTGCTCATCTTGAGCGGCTTGCCCTCGTCCATCAGGCTGACGAGCTGGCAGAGTCGCACTTCGAGCTGGACCTGGTCCTGCGAGAGCGCCTTCACCGCCGCCTTCAGCCGCTTGACGTAGCCGCCATGGTCCGCACCCAGCACGTCGATCAGCCACTGGTGGCCGCGCTGGAGCTTGCTGAAATGGCAGCCGAGATCAGCGGCGAAATAGGTCCAGGCGCCGTTGGAGCGCTTGAGCGGCCGGTCCACGTCGTCGCCGAACGCGGTGGCGCGGAACAGAAGCTGCGGGCGCGGCTCCCAGTCCTCCGACGGCTTGCCCTTGGGCGGCGGCAGCTCGCCCACATAGAGCAGGCCCAGCTCCTCCAGCCGCGCCAGCGCGGCATCCATGGTGCCGTCCTCGATCAGCGAGCGCTCGGACAGGAACAGGTCGTGATGGACGCCGAGTGCCGCCAGGTCGTCCTTGATCACCTGGAGCTGGGCCTCGACCGCAAAACGCTTGAGCGGGTCCAGCCACTCTTCCTCGGGCTTGCCGAGCCAGCGGTCCCCGTCGCGCGCCGCCAGCGCCTCCGCGGTCCGCACCAGGTACTGGCCGGGATAGAAGCCTTCCGGCATCTCGCCGATGTCCTCGCCCAGGGCCTCGCGGTAGCGCAGGTGCAAGGAGCGCGCGAGCGTCTCCACCTGGGCGCCCGCATCGTTCACGTAGTACTCGCGGGTCACCCCATAGCCGACCCGCTCGAGGATCGAGGCCAAAGCGTCGCCGAACACCGTGCCGCGGGCATGGCCAACATGGAGCGGCCCGGTCGGGTTGGCCGAGCAGTACTCGACGTTGACCTTCCGCCCCTGTCCCAGGTCGATCCGGCCAAAATCATTGCCGGCCGCGCGGATCGCCGGGATCACCGCCTGCCAGAAGGTGGGCCGCATTCGCATGTTGACGAAGCCCGGCGGCGCCACCGCCACGTCCTGGAAATCCGCCCGCCCTTCCAGCCGCTCCGCCAGGGCCTGGGCAATGTCGAGCGGCTTCATCCGCGCGGGCTTCGCCAGCATCAGGGCGATCGAGCAAGCCACGTCGCCATGCGCCGGATCCTTGGGCAGCTCCACGGCGACTTTGGCCAGGTCCAGGCCGGCCGGCAGGCGGCCGTCCGCCACGAGCTGGTCCAGGGCGGAGCGGATCTCGGTTTCGATGAGCGCGAACGGGTTCATGGTCGGGTACGGGCAATCCTGAAAAGACGGTCGTGCTCGTCGAGCGCGAATCGGTCGGTCATTCCGGCGACGTAGTCACGCACCGCCTCGGCACATGCCTGCGAGCCGGCCGCTCCGGCCCGGCTGCGCCATTCCTCCGGCAGGCATTCGGGCGCCTCGAAGAAAGTATCGAACAGTGCTCGCAGGATCTGCTTGGCGCGCCGCGTCATCCGGTTGACCGTGTAGTGTTGCCAGACCCGGTCGCGCAAGAAGGTCCTGAGTTGCACCACCGCCTCGTGGGTGGCCGGCGAGAAGGCCACGCAGGGCCCGTCCGCCAGGGCCACGGCGTCGGGTGAGCCCAGATGCAGTGCCGCCAGGCGCTCCCTGGTCTCGGCCAGCAGATCGCGGACCATCCGGTCGATCAGGCGGCGCTGGATCTCCCCGGCCAGCCGTGCCGGCTCCAGGCCCGGCCGCAGGGCGGTCACCTCGTCCACCACCGGCGCTGCCAGCGGCACGGTGCGCAGCTCGTCCAGGCGGAAGAAGCCGGCACGCAATCCGTCGTCGACGTCGTGGCTGCAATAGGCGATGTCGTCGGCCAGCGCCGCGATCTGCGCCTCCACCGAGGGCTGCAGATGGAGGCGCAGGTCCTGCCTGCGGTGCCACTCCGCGATCGGCGCCGGCACGGCCCCCTTGAGCGGGCCGTTATGCTTGACCACGCCTTCCAGCGTCTCCGCGGTCAGGTTCAGCCCGTCGAACCCGGCATAGCGCCGCTCCAGCCGGGTCAGGATCCGGAAGGTCTGGACGTTGTGGTCGAACCCGCCGAACCCGCGCAGGCAGGCGTCCAGCGCCTCCTCGCCGGCATGGCCGAACGGGCTGTGGCCGAGATCGTGGGCGAGCGCGATCGCCTCGGTCAGGTCCTCGTCGACCTGAAGCGCCCGGGCGATCGTGCGGCCGATCTGGCTCACCTCCAGCGTGTGGGTGAGCCGGGTGCGGAAATGGTCGCCGTCCAGGACGGCGAAGACCTGGGTCTTGGCCTCCAGGCGGCGAAACGCGGTGGCATGCACGATCCGGTCGCGGTCGCGCTGCCAGGGCGAGCGCGGCGCGCTGTCCGGCTCCGGCACCAGCCGACCGCGGCTTGTGGCGGGGTCCGCGGCGAACGGGGCACGCGGGGAAAATTCGGCGGGCAGAGGTGCGGAAATGACAGCCTCCCGGGCGCTGGCCTGGTTTGACAATACACGGCCGCTGCCTACTTTGGGATGTGCAGGCTTCATTGGCACCGACCTCGTGATCCGGCCGGCCGATGAGGCGGCGGATCGATCATCAAGGGCAACCCATGTCGCAAGCGAACCCGCGGCCCGACCCGTTCCAGGTCTCCGACAGCGCCGCCCGCCGCATCCGCGCGATCCTGGAGCGCGAGGGCATGGATGACGGCCACCTGCGCGTCGGGGTCTCCGGCGGCGGCTGCTCCGGCTTCAAGTACGAGTTCGAGCTCGGCACCGCGAACGAGCCGGACGACATCGCCATCGAGAAGCAGGGTGCGAAGGTGGTCATCGACGGCATGTCCCTCCTCTACCTGATCGGTTCGGAGCTGGACTTCGTCGAGGACCTGAACGGCTCCTATTTCCAGGTGAAGAACCCGAACGCCAAGTCGTCCTGCGGCTGCGGCACCAGCTTCGCGATGTGAGCCCGGCTCACGCCCCTGCTCGAAAGACGATGATGAAGCTGGTCGCCTGGAACGTGAACGGCGTGCGCGCCCGGCTGGACGCCCTGCTCGGCTGGATCGATGCCGAGGCGCCGGACGTGCTCCTGCTCCAGGAGACCAAGGTCACCGACGACAAGTTCCCCCGTGCCCCCTTCGAGGAGCGCGGCTACCACCTGGCGCTGTGGGGCTCGGCCCCGCTCAACGGCGTGGCGATCCTGGCCAAGCAGGAGCCGCGGGACGTGGTGCGCGGCCTGCCCGGCGAGGACGGCGACACCATGGCCCGCTGGATCGAGGCCACGGTCGGCCCGTTCCGGATTGCCTCGCTCTATCTGCCGAACGGCACCTCGGTGGGCTCCGATTCGTTCGCCTACAAGCTGCGCTATTTCGACCGGATCGGCGCCCGCATGAGTGCGCTCGCCGAGGATGGCGTGCCAGTCATCGTCGGCGGCGACTGGAACGTGGCGCCGGAGGCCTGCGACGTCCACGATCCCGCCTCCTGGGACGGCTCGATCTGCTACCATCCCGACGAGCGCGCCGCCTGGCGCCGCGTGGTCAATCGCGGCTTCTACGATGCCTATCGCTGGCTGAACCCGGCCGGCGAGGACTATTCCTGGTGGCACTATCAGGCCCGTTCCTTCGAGCTGGGCCACGGCCTCCGGATCGACCACTTCCTCCTGTCGCCCCGGGCGATGGACCGGGCGACCGCCTGCCGCATCGACCGAGCCCCCCGGGCGGCGAAGACCGCCTCCGACCACGCGCCGATCATCCTCGAAGCCGCCTGATCAGGCGGCCATCTTCCGGCAGCTCTCCGCACAGCGCCGGCACGCCTCGACACATTCCTCCATGTCGCCGATCCGCGCGCAGTCGTCGGCGCATTCGGTGCAGATCTCGGCGCATTCCCGGCAGGTATGGCGGTGATGCGGCGTGCCGATCAGCATGAAGTGCGCCGAGGTGCGGCAGATCTCGGCGCAGGCCATCATCAGCTTGAAATGGGCGGGCTCGGTGTGCTTGCCGCCCGCCTCCAGGCAGTGGCCCATCGCGGTCGACTGGCAGGTCTGGTAGCAGGACAGGCACGCCTCGATGCACGACTTCATTTCCGGCGTCAGGTGCTGCATGGCAATTCTCCGCTGGCTGCCGCTCACCTGCGGAGAACGCGCACGCTCCATCCATGTTCCCTCCCGGGCCTCACGCCACGCTCCCGCCCGTCCGGCCATGCGCGGAACGGATCTGGAGGATCTGCACGTCCTTCGGCAGCTCGATCAGGAATTCCGGGTCGCGCTCCAGATGATGGATCCGCCTGGGATCGCTGCCGGCAAAGCGCGCCATCGCCTCCACGTTTTCCCAGTAGGAGATGGTGACGAACTCAGTCTCGCCCGCCCGGTCCTCGCGCAGCGACTGCACGCCCATTGCCTTTTCGATCAGCGGCCGGATGCCGTGCTCGAACAGGTAGGCCTCGTACTCGTCGGCCCGTGCTGCCGGCACCCTGCCCCGCCAGATCCGGGCAATGGCAGGCCCGCTCGCATCGCTCATGTCCGGTCTCCCGCATGGTGGCGTTCCAGGAAGCAGCGTGCCAGTGCTGCGACCTCGTCCAGGTTGGTCTCCAGCAGCCAGTGGCCGCCGTCCAACAGATGCAGCTCGGCATCCGGCAGGTCGCGCAGATAGGCCCGCGCCGCCCCTTCCGGCATGTAGCCGTCCTGCGGCCCCCAGACGATCAGGGCCGGCGGGCGGTGCTCACGCAGATAGGCCTGGTAGCGCGGAAACCACTCGAGGTTCTCCCGCAGGCCCTCCATCAGCGCGACCATGACCTCGCGGCGCACCGGATGGTTCAGCTGCGCCCAGGCGAGCTGCCAGAGGTCCGGGCTGATGCGGGAGACGAGCTCGGGCCGGACATCGTTCAGGAACTCGTCGCGAAAGCCCGCCTCGCTCACTGCCGCCGCCAGCTTCCGCCGCCCTTCGGCCGAAGGAGCAGCGAAGTACGCCTTCAGCCCGTCATATTTTGGGCCGAGCTGGTCTGCGTAGATGTCGCCGTTCTGGATGATCAGTGCCGCGATCCATTCGGGCCGTCGGATCGCCAGCCGCAGCCCGATCTGCGAGCCATAGTCGTGCAGGTAGAGGGCCGTGCGTCCGAGTTCCAGCGCCTGGGTGAAGCGGTGCAGAAAGCCGGCGTAGCCATCGAACGTATAGGAGAACTCGGCCGGGTCCGGCGTGGCGCTGTGGCCGAAGCCAGGGAAGTCCGGGGCGATCAGCCGCCAGCGGTTGGCCAGCCGCGGCATGAGCTGGCGGTACTGGAAGGACGAGCATGGATAGCCATGCGGCAGCAGGACCACCGGCCCGTCCGCCGGACCGGCTTCCCGATAGAAGGTCCGGATGCCGTCGACCGTGACGAACTGGTGCCGCACCGCCCGGTCGGCGGCATCACTGCGGTGCTGCCCGGCCCGTTCTTGCTGAAACTGCAAGCTGCGTCTCCTCAAGGCTAGCCAGTCGGATCCGATGGCGGGCCGCGTGGTTGCTCCTTGGACATCCGCACTGAAGCGGGCGGAGGTAAAGGCAGGAGGAACTCGGCGTCCCCACATCTTATAACCGCTCAACAGCTTTTAGCCGGTTACGTTCCACCGTGACGGCTGGTGGAGAACGATTTGGCCCAATCGCGTGCAGGCAGCCTGGCGCTGGTGGGCGGCGTGCTGGCCCTGGATTTTGCCAACACCGCCGGCGGCCGCGATCTGCCGGAGCCGATCGAACACCTCCAGGCTCCCCGCCACCTCCTGGACTGGTCGGTCCACGCTTCTGTCCTGCCGCCGGAACTGGCCGGGTCGCTACACGCCACCCTGGCCGCCGACCCGAAGGCGGCGCAGGCCCTGCTGGAAGCGGCACTGGGCCTGCGGGAAGCCATCCACCGGGTCGGCAGCGCCATCGCCCAGCGCCGCACCCCGGCCGCCCCGGATCTCGCCACGCTCCGGCAGGTTTCCGCCGCAGCGCTGGCAGAAGCCCAACTCGCACCCGACGAGAGCGGCCGGTGCAGCCTGCGCTTTGCCGCGGCACCGGCCACAGCCGCCATCCTCGGTCCGATCGCCTGGTCCGCCCTCGACCTGCTCCGCCAGGGCGACCTCGCCCGCCTGAAGCAGTGCCCGGCCGCCGACTGCGGCTGGCTGTTCCTCGACACCACCAGGAACGGCTCGCGGCGCTGGTGCGACATGGCCACCTGCGGCAACCGCACCAAGGCCCGGCGCCACCGCCACAGCACCGCCTGACCCGGCGGGACAAAAAAAGCCCCGGCCGCCTGTACGGCCGGGGCTCCCGGTCGAGCCGGAACCCAGTTCAGCCGAACCAGCTGGCATCCACCCCGGTCACGCCTGTGAGGGTGAGGGTGTGGTTCAGCCCGAGGTTGAGCACGGTGTTGCCCTCGACCACGCTGGCATTGGCGATCGCGTTTTCGACCGTGTTGCCCTCGCCGCGCAGCGAGATCGTATCGGTGCCGATCTCGAAGTCGGCGATGGTGTCCTGGTCGCCTTCGGTGCGCAGGACGACGAAGATATCGGCACCCGCCCCGCCGGTCAGCGTGTCGTTGCCCGCCTGGCCGTTGATCTCGTCGGCCCCGGCGCCGCCGTTCAGGATGTCGTCGCCGGTCCCGCCGGTCAGCTTGTCGTCGCCGTCGCCGCCGAGCAGTTGGTCATTGCCGTCCTTGCCATCCAGCGTGTCGTTGCCAGCGCCGCCATCGAGGGTGTCGTTGCCCAGGCCGCCGAACAGCTGATCATTCCCGTCCCCGCCGAACAACTGATCGTCGCCGAGCGCGCCGAAGAACCGGTCGTCGCCGTCGCCGGCATGGATCGTGTCGTTGCCGGCACCGCCCGTGCCGATGTCGTTGCCGGTGTTGACGGTCAGGGTCTCGCTGCCACCGTAGATGACGTCATCCCCGGCGCCACCGTCTAGGCTGTCGTCGCCGAACTCGCCGAAGATCTGGTCGTTGCCCTCGCCGGCGAAGATCCGGTCGGCGGCCCCGACGGTGGGCTCGACACCGACGGCGGTGCGGTCTCCCCAGGCGATGTCGTCACCCTCGCCGCTGGCAATGATGTCGCTGCCATTGCCGCCATAGGCGCGGTCGCTGCCGGCGCCGGCAATGATGACGTCGTTGCCGTCGCCGCCCATCAGGCGGTCCAGGCCGTCACCGCCGCGCAGGACATCGTCGCCGTTGTTGCCGAACAGGTCGTCGTTGCCGGCCCCGCCATCGACGATGTCGTTGCCGCCTGCGCCATACATGCCCTTGTCGTTGCCGTCGCCGCCGTAGATGCGGTCATCGCCATCCTCGCCGTTCAGCATGAGGTCGTCGCCGGCCTCGCCGAACAGCAGGTCGTCGCCCGCCCCGCCGAAGATCCGGTCGTTGCCTTCCAGGGCATGGATCTCGTCCGCTTCCGGCGTGCCGGGGATCGGGGGGTCTTTGTCGTCGCCTGGGGTACCGAAGATGAGCGCCATGATTGTTCCTGACTGGGAAGGTAGAGCTGGTCAGCTTGCAGTGGCGAGGGAGGTCGCCCGGTCGCACGGACGCACCCGCTCGGAAATCCACTGAAGGGACAGGATCATGCTGCCGGTTTCTCATGCCGGGAGCGCACCCGTTGATCCTGTCGGCCAGCGACACGCACCGCACGCCGGGTCGCCTTGCACGTGCGGAGCACCCGGACGATCGCGGGCCGGCGCCGGCCGCGCATCGCCCGCCATTGCCGCATCGGGGACACATCCGGACACAGCTGCGTGAGAAGGTCGTGAGCGCTTGAGAACGGCGGCTCAGAACCGCCAGGGCAGCGTTCCTGCCGGCAGCCGGTCGCCGAGCCGGTCGATCGCCACCACCAGCAGCACCACTACCGCAGTGGCCGAGAGCGCCACCGCACTGGCCTCGCTGACCAGGCCGGCTTCCTCCAGCGAGAACAGCACCACCCCCAGCGTCTCGGTGCCGGCAGTCCACAAGAGGGCCGACACGGTCAGCTCGTTGAATGCCAGGAGGAAGGCCAGGAGCCCGCCGGCCGTGACCGCGGGCCAGATTGCCGGCAGGACCACATGGAACAGCCGGGCGAGCGGCCCGGCCCCATCCAGGGCCGCCGCCTCCTCCTGGGCGCGCTCGAGCTGGGCGAGTGCTGCCAGCGGCGGCTTCAGCACGACTGGGAGGAAGCGCGCCATGTATGCGAACAGGATGATCCAGGGCGTGGCGTAGATGGTGATGCCCAAGAGCGGCAGCGGCCGGGCGAACAGGAGGATGCAGGCGATCGCCAAGA
>NZ_WUJP01000409.1 GCF_009806515.1 Geminicoccus flavidas
CGATGCCCGGCAGGGCGTAGGGCAGCTCGATCAGCGGCAGGAGCAGCTGGCGCGCCCTTGCCGGTGCGCGGTCCAGCGCATGGCCCACCGGCACGGCGACGAGCGCCAGGAGCAGGGCGGCACCGCCGGCGAACAGGAAGGAATTGCGGAAGGCCCGCACCGTCACGTCCTGGCGCCAGAGCACCTCGGCGAAATGGCTGAGCGTCGCCGAGGACGGGGTGAGCCTGGCGCCGTAGGTCGGTGCCAGGGCCGAGGCCAGCAGTGCCCCCAGCGGCAGGAACAGGACCAGCGCCACCATCGCCCAGGCCAGCGCCAGTGCCGCCGGCCGCCAGCGGCCCAGCCGCCAGAAGCGGCCGAGCGCCCGCTCGGTGCTCCGTCTGGTCGCAGATCGAGCCAGCACCACCGCGGCGCCGCCTGCGGGCAGCAACACCAGCACCAGCATCGCCACGGCCAGCAGGGCCGCCCGGTCGATCACCCCCAACCCGTTGCCGACCAGCTCGCGGAAGATCAGGGTCGGCAGGGTCAGGTAGCCCGCCGGCATGCCAAGCAGGGCCGGGATGCCGAAATTGCCGAACGCCGCGACGAACGCCAGCAAGGCTGCTGCCGTGAGCTGGGGCACCAGCAGGGGCAGGACGATCCGGGCCAGGATCGTGTGTTGGCCGGCACCGTCCATGGCGGCCGCCTCGACCAACTCGTGCGGCACGGTCTTGAGCCCGGCCAGCAGGAGGATGGTGACCAGCGGCGCATGGTGCAGGCCCAGCACCAGGATCACCCCGCCCCGGCCGACCAGCGGGTTGGGCGTCCCGGCTGCAGGGGCCACGCCCAGCGCGTTCAGGAGCGGCGAGGCCGGGCCTGCCATCACGGTGAACGCGAGTGCCGTCACCTGCGGCGCCATCAGCATGGACAGGACGAACAGGATGCCGATCGAGCGGCGCTGCGGCAGGTCGGTGACCCCCAGGAGCAGCGCCATGCCTCCGCCCAGTACCAGCGCCAGCAGGCCGGACAGCACGCCGCTCTCGATGCTGTGCCAGGCCGCGCGCAGGCTGGCCGGCGCCAGGAGCGGCGCCAGCGCGTCGCTGGCCAGCGCCTGGAGCAGGAGACGCCCGACCGGCAGGGCTGCCAGGACCAGCACGATGGCGAGCAGCAGCCAGAAGCCCGGCCGTCCTTCGGGCCGGCCACTTGCCGGCCGGCCGGGCAGGGTCGCGATCA
>NZ_WUJP01000410.1 GCF_009806515.1 Geminicoccus flavidas
CGGCTGGAAGATGGCCTCGAAGCGGGCGCGGTTATCCGCCTCCTCCGCCAGCGCTTTCGCCGGGTCGAAGGGCAGGACCTTGATCGTGTCGCGGGCCGGATAGCCCTCGGGCAGCGCCACCGCCGGGTCGGCGGGGATGTAGCCCTGGGCGGCCGCCAGTTCCTGGCCAGAGCGGGAAAGGAGGAAGTCGACGAATGCCCGGGCGGCATCCGGGTTCTTCGTGGTCTTCAGGATCGCCACCGGCTCGGTCACCGCCGACACGCCCTCCTCAGGAAACACGAACGACACCGGGGCACCTTTGGCCTTTTCCCGGATCGGCATGAAGTCGACGATCATGCCGAACAGCTTCTCGCCACCCGCCACCGCCTTCAGCACCCCGCCATTCGCACCCTCGGCCAGGGCACCATTCGCCTTGAGCTGCTCGTAATAGCCCCAGCCGTCCGCGAGGTTGCCGGTGAGGGTCACGGTATGGATCAGGGCGGCACCCGAGGCCAGCGGGCTCGGCATCGCGACCAGGCCCTTGGCCTCCGGCCGGGTCAGGTCCGCCCAGGAGGTTGGCACGAACGGTGCCGCGTCGTTGTAGACGATCCCGGTGGTGATCAGCTTGGTCGCGAACCAGAACTTCGCCGGGTCGTGCAGCCCGTCCGGATAAGCCGACAGGTCGGCATCCTCATGGGCCAGCAGCACGTCGTCGCGCTTGAGCCCCTCCATCGTCACCGAATCGGCGATCAGCAGCACGTCGGCCTGGGGTGCTCCGGCCTCGAGCTCGGCGCGCAGCTTGGCCATGATCTTGGGCGTGCCGTCGCGCACGAAGCTGACCTCGATGTCCGGGTGCTCTGCCCGAAACGCGTCGATCGTGCCCTGCGCATCGGTCTGCGGCTGGCTCGTGTAGAGGACGAGGCTGCCTTCAGCGGCCCAGGCGGGGGCGGCCAGGACGGGGGCGGCAGCCAGGCCGGCGGCCAGGGCGAGCGCGGCGAGCGATCGGTTCATCAGGCGGTCTTCCGAAGGAGGGGCCGGCACCTGTCGGGCCCGACAGGTGCCGGCCAGATAGGTGCTTCCCGTGACAGGCGGGTGACGGTCAGCGGCCGATCAGCTCGGCGTTCACCTTCAGCATCAGCGCCACCAGCCCGCCCTCGCCCACCAACATGGCGGCCTCGTCCAGGGAATACCAGCGTCGCTCGCGCTGGCCCTTCTCCGGCCAGTCGTCCAGCACTTCCTCGACATCCATCCGATAGACCTCGATCTCGCAGGTGACGACCCGGCCGGACGGCAGGTGCTTGGGCGAGAGATAGGTGCCGAGCGGCTTGGTCCAGACCTCGCCGATCAGCCCGGCCTCCTCGAACGCCTCGATCGCCCCCACCTCGGCGCCCGTCCTGCCCTTCTCCGGATTGCCCTTGGGAATGATCCAGCGCCTGGTGCCACGCGAGGTGATCAGCAGCACGTCGGCCGAGCTGCCGCGCACCCTCAGCGCAAGCACGCCGTACTGGAGCCGGGGTGCTGGCTGCGCCTTCTTCTTCAGTGCCAGCTTCTTCGATGCCGGCTTCTTCGGCGTGGGCTCCTTCGCGACCGCCTTCTTCACCGTCGCCTTTCCGGCCGATGGCTTCTTCGCCACCGGCTGCTCGACAGCCGGCTGCTTGCCCGCAGCCTGCTCGGCCGGCCGCAGCGGCGCCGGATTGGGGAGCCCGGCAGGCTGGGCACCCTCCTGGGCCGCGTGCCCTTTCTTCGACACCTTGCTCAACGGCCCTGCGATGATTGCGGCAACTGCTCCATGGGACCGTTTAGCCGAAACGGCCGCCACAATTGAAGCCTAATGGTCTAGACGACCGGATCCTTATGCTCAGGCGTACCCCTTGATGCCACGCTGCTTGGCGGCGGCCGCCACGCGCGCGGCCTGCTCGGGCAGGCCCAGCCGCCGATAGACATGCTCGAGCTTGGGGTAGAGCGGCTGGCGGTCCGGCGTGCTGCCGCGTACCTGCTCCAGGAGCTGCTGGGCCGCCACCAGCCGGTCGGTGCGGATCAGCGCGTCCAGCATCACCTGCTCGAACAGGCCGCGCTGGGCGTGGCTGCCGCCGATCTCCTGGAGGCGCGGCATGGCCTCCCCCAGCCGCCGCACCGCCGTCTCGCCGTCGCCTCGGGCATGGGCCAGCAGGCCCTCGCAGGCGGGCAGCGCCACCTCCTGCCAGGCCGGTCGCGTCCAGGCCGGGCAGGTCCGGGCGTGGCGGCGGATGGAGGCCAGCATCGCGTCCGCCTCCGACCGGCCGGCGCGGCCAAGGCCATAGAGATACTGCATGCTGAGGAACGGGCTGACATGGTCGTCCACCCGGCGCGCCAGATACTCACCGAGCTCCACCCAGCGATCGCCGACATCGACGCCCACCAGCTCCAGCCTGGCCAGCAGCGAGACCGCACCGATCTGGTCCTGGGAATAGCTCTTCCACACGCCCCAGATGTTCTGGTCGTAGAAGGACAGGATCCGGTCGGTGCCGCCCCGGTCGATCAGCACCAGGGCGAAGTGCCACCAGGCATGGGTGAACATGAAGGAGTTCAGGTTCGTCCAGGTGTCCTTGACGTCCTCCAGGAACGCATGGGCCTGCCCGGTCTGGCCGCGGGTCAGGAACACATGGGCCAGGGCATGGTGCGCCCAGGGCTCCTTGCGCCGGATATCGATCGCCAGCCTGGCGCTGCGCTCGGCCTCGTCCAGGAGATGGCTCTGCTCGCAGGCGAAGGCCACCAGCCCATGGGTCCAGGGCAGCTCCACGTTGGCCCGTTCGATCTTGTGCGCGACCCGGAGCATGCCGGGCGCATCGCCCCGGTTGAAATGGTGGTACTGGCAGGCCTTGGCGATCGCCAGCTCGCGGGGATAGTGGTCCAGGAGCTCCTCGCTCACCCGGATCGAGCGCGGCAGGTCGCCCTCCACCCAGGCACCCACCGCGTCCACCACCATCCGCTCGCGTTCTGTGGCAAGGCCGGCCGAAGCCTTGGCCCGGTCCAGATAGGGTCGGGCCTTCAGCGGCGCGTCCGCCCGCTCCATGAACATGCAGAGCATCGCCGCATAGGCGTTGGCGAGCGCACAGTCCGGATCGGCATTCGCCGCCTCCTGGACCACCGCCGCCCCGTTCTCATAGGCCAGGAAGCTCTGGATGAACCCGTCGATCCCGGCCACGGTCGCGGCACTCGATGCGGTCACCTCCTGGTCGCGCCAGTCCAGCAGCATCCGCCCTCCTCCCGCCAGCTAGGACGTCAGCACCGGCACCACGCGTCCGGATGCGGCACTCTTCAGCATGGCTAGGGCCACGGCAAGCGAGCGCAGCCCGTCTTGGCCGGTGCAGGCGGCCTCGCCTTTGCCCTGCGCCGCCGCCACCACGCTCTTCACCATGCGCACGTAAAGGTCCTCGTGCTGCAGCGGGATCTCGCGCAGGCCGTCCGCGTCGCGCAGATGCACGGTGCCCTCCGGCGACTGGCCCATATTGTCCCTTGCATAGAGCGAGCCCCTGGTCCCGTGGATCTCGATCGAGCCCTGGTTGAACGGCGTGTTGAACACGTTATGGATGTGGCCGAGCGTGCCCCCGGCGGTGCGGAAGATCGCGAGTGCGGTGTCCTCGATCCGCTCGGTGCCCATGCCGCTGTTCTTGCTCATGGCGCTGATCTCGACGATCTCGTCGCCGGTGAGGAAGCGCACGATGTCCGCGTCGTGCACCGCCAGGTCCATGATGGCACCCGCGCCTGCGGCGGGGTCGTTGATCCGCCAGGTCTGCAGATGGGCCGGCAGCAGCGCGCCATGAACCACCCGGATCACCACGAGCTCGCCCAGCCGCCCGGAGCGGACG
>NZ_WUJP01000411.1 GCF_009806515.1 Geminicoccus flavidas
ATCTCGCGCATCGCGATGTGGTGCGCGCCGCAGCGCATGTGGTGGTTGGTCGCGAACACCACACCCGCCGCCTGGCAGGCCTGCACCATCTCCTCCGCCTCCGCCAGGCTCATCGCCAGCGGCTTGTCGCACAGCACATGCCGGTCCGCCGCGGCACAGGCCAGCACCTCGCGGTGGTGCCGCTCGTTGGTGCTGGCGACATAGACGCCATCCACCTCCGGGTCGGCCAGCATCTCGTCCAGCCGGTCATAGGCCCTGGGAATGCCCATCTCCGCCGCGAACGCCCGGCCGCGCGCCAGATCGCGGCTGAACACCGCCACCGGCAGCGCCAC
>NZ_WUJP01000412.1 GCF_009806515.1 Geminicoccus flavidas
CCCGCTGCGGTTCATCGCCGCCACCATCCGCTCGCGCGAAATGGTGCTGGCCCCGATCAGGCCGAATCCGAACTTTCCGTCCCGCATCGCGAGCGCCCCCCTCTTGTCGTCCTGCCTGCTTGGCGGCTGACCATAGGGCGGTCAATCACGCAGGGCCGTTAGCCGGCGGCGTGCGCCAGGATGCCCTGCGCCGCGAAAGCGTGCCGCTCTACCAACAGGCGCTGGCCTGGATCGGCGGCGAGCCGCTGACCGGCCCGCGGGA
>NZ_WUJP01000413.1 GCF_009806515.1 Geminicoccus flavidas
GCGCCCCTGGACCTCGTCGGCCTGCGCGGTGCGTGTGGCGTGAAGGCAGCGATGACCCGGATCCGGGATGGGCACGGCCTGCCGTGGCGCATCGTGTTCCACGGCGGCTCGGGATCGAGCCTGCAGGCCGCGGTGGAGGCCGGGCTCGGCATCACCGGAGTCGGCCGCACCCATGTGCCCGCCCGCTGCACCGTGCTGCGCGGCCTGCCCGCCAGCCGTGGTCGGGCTGCACACCCGCCTGCCCCCCAGAGGGACGCGCTATGCTGGGCATTTTCGCTAGTCGGCCGCATCGCCACCTGATCCGCTTGGACTATGCGCCGGGCTGCCCACATGCGAGTGATCCCCGGAACCATTTCCCCACCGGCGGTCTTGTAGAGATCGCCCCTCGCTTTCGGAGCTGTGACACGCATGAAGTCGGTGAGCACCTCGTTCTGGCTCTGGCTGCTGTGCATCTTCGGCTTTTGCGGCATCCACCGCTTCTACCTGGGCTTCATCTGGACCGGCCTGCTCTGGCTGTTCACCTTCGGCCTGCTCGGCATCGGCCAGATCATCGACCTGTTCCGCCTGCGCGGCCTCACCACCATGTCCAACATGGAGCGGCAGCTCGAGCGCAGGAGCTTGTGACCGGCTGGGCTTATAGGATCCGGTGCCTAGTCTATGCTATCCTGCGCCGCTCCAGCCGCAGGATGCCGCCCGCCACCGCCCCTGAATCGCGTTTTGCACAAACGAACCCGAGAACCGCAACAACGTATTCTGCATCAATAGTTTAGCCATCGTGGCAGGTACGCGGCGGGTGACGGAAGAGCCCGAGGACGGCACCGCCTCCCGCTCTTTGCCGTCATCCCCGCGCATGCGCGGGGATGACAAGTCGGTGGCCTTCCCATCCGCCAGCGACGAACGAAGCCGGCACGACCCGGCGCCCTTCGGTCAGCCCGCCCGGATGAACGAGGCGCAGCGCTCGGCCACCATGATCGTCGCGGCGTTGGTGTTGCCGGAGATCATCTTCGGGAACACCGAGGCGTCCGCGACCCTGAGGCCGTCGATCCCGCACACCTTCAGCTGCGGGTCGGTCACCGCCATGGGATCGGTGCCCATCCGGCAGGTGCAGGCCGGGTGGTAGAGGGTGGTGCAGTGGGCGCGGACATAGTCGGCGATCTCGGCATCGCTCTGCCCCTCGGCAGACGGCGTGATCTCCTGATCGATCACGTCGGCGAGCGGCTGCGAGGCGGCGATTCGCCGGCTGATCTTCACGCCCTCCACCAGGGTGGCTAGGTCCTGGCCGCTCGGGTCGGAGGCGAAGTAGCGCGGATCGAGGCAGGGATGCTCGATCGGGTCGGCCGAGCGCAGGGTCAGCTCGCCCCGGCTGTTCGGCCGCTGCAGCGTGGTGTGCAGGGTGACGCCCGGCCGCGACGACAGATAGCGGGCATGGTCGCGGTTGGCGGCAATGACGCCATAGAGCTGCAGGTCCGGCTCCGCCACGTCCGGCCGGCTGCGCACATGGCCGCCGGCCGCCGCCCAGTTGCTGGTGATGGCCCCGGTCCGCCTGGTCGACCACTCGTCGATCGCGGCGCGGATCTCCTCGCCGGTCATCCCGCCGATGCCGAGCGGTTCCTTCGTGTGGAAGGTGACCGGCACGTTGATATGGTCCTGCAGGTCCTTGCCCACGCCCGGCAGGTCGTGGACCACCTCGATGCCGTGCGGGCGCAGCTCGTCGGCCGGGCCGATCCCGGACAGCAGCAGGAGCTGGGCCGAGCCGATCGAGCCCGAGGCCAGCACCACCTCGCACGAGGCATAGGCGATCTGCGGCCGGCCGTTCTTCAGATACTCCACGCCGACCGCCCGGCCGTTCTCGACGATCAGCCGGGTGGTCAGCACGCCGGATTCGACCGTCAGGTTCGGGCGCTGCAGCGCCGGCTCCAGATAGGCCTTGGCCGTGCCGAACCGCTGGCCGTTCTTGAGGAAGAGCTGGAACAAGCCGCAGCCTTCCTGCGAGGCGCCGTTGAAGTCCTCGTTGAGCGGGATGCCGGCATTCTGGCAGGCCTGGAGCCAGAGCCGCTCAGTGGCGTCCACATAGGGGACGTCCATGATGTTGAGCGGCCCACCCGTGCCGTGCCACTCGCTGGCGCCGAAGCGCTCGTTGTGCTCCGACGCCTTGAACACCGGCAGGACGTCCCGCCAGGCCCAGCCTTCCGCCCCCATGGCGGCCCAGCCGTCATAGTCGGATGGCAGGCCGCGGATATAGATCATCGCGTTGAGGGCGCCCGAGCCGCCGATCATCTTGCCGCGCGGCCAGAAGATCCGGCGCATCCGGCAGCCCGGCTGCGGTGCGGTGTGGTAGCCCCAGTCCACCTCGGTGTTGACCATGGTGATCCACATGGCCGGCATCTTGGAGGGGAGCGGCGCTGATCGGCCCGCTTCCAGCAGGAACACCTTGCGCCCCGGGTCCTCGCTGAGCCGGCCGGCCATCACGCAGCCGCCGGTACCGGCACCCACCACGATCGTGTCGAACATGCTACGTCCCTGATTTGGCGAGTTCCGTGGCCCGGCCTGATGCCGGGCGCAGCCGCGCCATGACGCCCTCGACCAGCCCGATCACCCCTTTGGGCATCAGCACCATCGCGGCGGCGATGATCAGCCCCAGGCCCAGCGTGCGGTACTCGCCGCCGACCTCGCGCAGCGCCTCGTCGGCCAGCACCAGGATCACGGCACCCACCAGCGGCCCCCAGAGCTTGCCGATCCCGCCCACCACCGCGATGGCGATGATGAACATGAGGGTGGAGAGCGACAGCACGCCCGGGCCGATCGCCTGGAAATGCGCGGCATAGAGGCCGCCTGCGAGCCCGGTGAAGAAGGCGGAGGCGCCGAACACCAGGAGCTGGGTGGAAAACCGGTTGATCCCGCGCGCCACGGCACAGCCCGGATTGTCGCGCAGCGCCTGGAAGGCCAGGCCCAGCGGCGAGCGGATCATCGCCCAGGTGAAGCCCATGGTGACCAGGAACAGGGCGGCGACGATCGCGTAGTTCGCGACCACGTAGTCGCCCTTGAAGATCGCCCGGGTGCCGAGATCGCCGAACCGGGCGAAGCCCACTGCACCACCGGTGAACTGCCGGCAGGTGGCGCCCTGCATGACGAAGCAGTCCGTGTCGGTGACGATCAGGAGATACATGACCTGGGCGACCGCGAGCGTCAGCAGGGCAACATAGGCGCCGGCCAGACGCAGGCAGGCCAAGCCGATGATCAGGCTGAACAGCACCGTGCCCACCGCCGCCATCGGCATGGCGAGCCACATCGACCAGTCCAGGTAGAAGCCCAGCATCGCCGTGGCGTAGCCGCCGAACGCGAACAGGGCCATCTGCCCGAGCGAGAACACCCCGGCGAAGCCGAACAGCAGGTTCCACTGCGATGCGACGATCGCGTAGAACAGGGCCAGGATCACCTGGCCCAGCACATAGCGGCTGTCGGCCACGAACGGCAGGGCGGCAAGCGCTGCCAGCACGATCAGGCCGAAGACCAGATGGCCACGGTCGGCACGACTCATCCCAGCACCCCCTCCTCCAGCCAGGCCACCGTCACAGCCGCCGCACCGCGGCACGGCCGAACAACCCGTCCGGCCGCCAGATCAGCACCAGGATGACGATCGCCAGCAGCAGCGGAAAGCCCCAGCGCGCGCCCAGCCCATAGCTCGCGAACGCTTCGATCAGCGCCAGCACGAAGGCCGCGCCGATCGCACCCGGCAGGTTCCCCAGCCCGGCCACCACGCACATGATGAAGGCCTTGAGCATCGGATCGGCACCCAGCGTCGGCGAGAGCTGGGTGATCGAGCTCACCAGGAGGCCACAGGTGCCGGCGATGCCCCCCGACAACGCCAGCACCTGCAGATAGACCCGCCCGACCGGCACGCCCAGCAACTGGGCGGCCTCACGATGCTGGGCCGTGGCCCGGATAGCACGACCCGCCCGGGTTCGCGCAAGGAAGAAGGCGGTGGCGGCCATCAGAACCAGCACCACGGCGACGATGAGGACATTCTGCCACGGTACGAAGATGCCCCCCGCCTGCAGATGCCCCGGCAGTGCGATCGACTGGCCGAACGGCTGCCCGCCGAAGATCAGCAGGACCGCGTTCTCCAGGGCGATCGCCACGCCGAACGTGGCGATGATCACGTTGGTCTCGAAGCTCCTGGGTGCCCGGGCCAGCAGCGGCTGGGCGACCAGCAGGTAGATCGCGGCCCCGATCAGCGCACCCACGGCGACCGGGGCCAGCACCGCCACCGGCCAGGGCGCACCCAGCAGGGTCGCCAGCGTGAAGGCGGCATAGCCGCCGATGGTGAGCAGCGCGCCATGAGCCATGTTCAGCATGCCGAGCGCGCCCCAGACCAGGGACAGGCCGATCGTGGCCAGGGCATAGAGCGCGCCGGTCGTGATGCCGGCGACGAGGACCGGCCCCAGGATCTCCACCGTCAGCCTCCGAGATAGGTCTCGAGCAGCTCGTCGCGCTCGAGCAGGTCATGCGGCGGCCCGGACCAGACGATCCTGCCATTGTCGAGCAGATGGATGGCATCGGCCAGGTCCGCGACCCGCGCCGGGTTCTCCTCGACCAGGAGGATCGTCCGCCCCGACGCCTTGAGCCGGGCGATCACCTCGTAGACCTGCTCGATGATGATCGGGGCCAGGCCCAGGGACGGCTCGTCGATCAGCATGACCCGCCCGCCCATCATCAGGCCGCGGCCGATCCCGACCATGCGCCGCTCGCCGCCCGACAGCGAGGAAGCCAGCTGGTCGCGCCGCTCGGCGAGCCTCGGCAGGAGCGCCTCCACTTCCTCCAGCCGCCGCCGGATCACCGCCTGGTCGGTCTCCAGATACGCGCCCATCAGCAGGTTCTCGTGGACGCTCATCTGTGGGAACAGGAGGTCGCCCTGCGGGACATGGACGACACCGGCCGCCGCCACCTGGTGCGGCGCCAGGCCTGCCAGCTTGCGGCCGAACAGGCGGATGACGCCCTTACGGGTCGGCAGGAGGCCGGAGATGGCGCGCAGGAGCGTGGTCTTGCCGTGACCGTTCGGCCCGACCACGGTCACCAGTGCGCCTTCGGCCAAGTCCAGCGAGATGCCGGCGAGCACGTCGCGGCGGTCATAGCCGGTGACCAGCCCCTCGATGGCCAGCGCCGCCTCAGCCATGCGCGGCTTCGCTCTGGAAGAAGCGCCGCAGCCGCTTGGTGGTAGCAGCACCCAGGTAGGTCTCGACCACCTTCGGGTCCTCCGGCACGCCCTCCGGCGGACCCTCATAGATCGAGCGGCCCTGGTGCATGATCATCACCCGGCTGGAGAGTTGGAGGAGGAAGCGCATCACGTGCTCGATCAGCACGATGGTGAGGCCCTGCTGGCGCAGCCTGCGCACGACGTCCACCACCCGGTCGATCTCGTGCGGGTTGAGCCCGCCCACCGGCTCGTCCAGCAGCACCACCTTGGGCTCCGTCGCGACCGCGCTGGCGATCATCAGGAGCTTGCGCTCCAGCACTGGCAGCTCGCCAGCCGGCCGCGACGCCACCGCCTCCAGCCCCAGCAGTTCGATCGCCGCCTCACTGCGCCGCAGCGCTCCCGGCCCGAACCGGAAGCCCGGCAGCCCGCGCCGCGCCTTGCCGAAATAGGCGGCCAGCTGGATGTTGTCGCGCACGCTCAAGCTGTCGAAGGCGGCATTAAGCTGGAAGGTCCGCACCAGCCCCATCTGGCAGATCCGGTCCGGCAGGGCGCGGGTGACGTCCACGCCCTGCACGAGCACCCGGCCATGCGTCGCGGGTGCGATCCCGGTGATCACGTCGAACAGTGTGGTCTTGCCCGCCCCGTTCGGCCCGCCAATGCCCAGCACCTCGCCCGGCCGCACCGAAAGTGATAACCCGTCCACGGCCTTCAGCGAGCCATAGTGCTTGCTCACCCTCTCGCAGACCAGGAGCGACGCACCGGCCTCCGCCATCGTGCCGCTCAGGCCTTGAACCAGGGCGGCAGCACGAACCGGTGAGTCGCGTAGAACTCCGGCGCGATCAGGCGCGGGTCGGTCGTATGGTCCTGGTGTTGCAGGAACTGGTGCGGCATGCCGAGCGAGGGGTCGCCGATCTGGGTCGGGTAGCAGTAGCCGGACTGCCCGTCCGGGTCGCAGCGATACGTGCCGTTCACGCCGCGATAGATCAGCCGGCGCATCGCGGCTGCGACCTTCTCAATCTGCTCGCGGTCGAACGGCTCGCCCGGTCCCCCGGCGATCGCGGCGGACAGCGCGTAGTGCCAGAGCCCGTCATAGGTCTGCGAGCCGGTGATGAAGGCCGAGTTCGGCCCGAACTTCTCTCGGTACTTCTGGCGATAGCCCGCTGAGAACTCGTCGGGCAGGCAGCCGATCGTGGTCGAGTAGATCACCCCGTTGACCGCCTCCTTGCCGATCTCGCGGAAGGCCGGCAGCGAAGGGCCGTACTGCATGTAGACCAGGGAGTTGGTCGGCTGGGTGAGGAACTGGACCATGAACTGGGCCAGGTCCTGCGGCAGGAAATGGGTGACGATGATCGCGGCCGGCGGGTCCTGGCGCAGCTTGGCGAGCGTCGGGCCCCACTGGTTGGTCGGGAACGGCACGGTCTCGAACAGGCTGACGGTGAAGCCGTATTCCTCGGCCTGCGCCTTTACCGCATTCGCGATCACCACCGAATACTCATTAGCGGACGGCACGATCGCGATCTTGTTGTTCGGCGCCTGCCACTGGCCGCTGTCGATCAGGTTCTTCAGGAACAGGAGACAACCAGGGCCGTAATAGTACTCCGGTGGGTCGCCCTGGAAGCAGCCGTAGTAGCGCTCCGGGTCGCTCTTGAACTTCTCGTTGTGCGAGATCAGCGTGTTGTAGTGGACGAAGATGACGTCGTTGTCGGCGGCGACGTCCATCTCCACCATGTTGGTGCCGGTGTTGTAGCCGTTGATGATCGCCGGCACCTCATGACGGTCGATCAGCCGCTGTATGGCCTGGGTGACGACGTCCGCCCCCATGTCCTTGGTGTCCTCGATATGCAGCTCGATCGGCCGGCCGAGGATGCCGCCCGCCGCGTTGATCTCCTCCGCGGCGAGTTCCAGCCCGTTCCGGAACTCGATGCCGTCGGCGGCAGCGTAGCCCGACAGCGGCAGGGCCGAGCCGATCGGGATGGGATCGCCCTCGGCGCGCGCCTCCCGATTGATCGAGGCCAGCATCATCGCGGCACCGCCCAGTGCCGCGGAGCCCTTCAACAACGCGCGCCGGTTCGTCATGACGTTCCCCCCAAACGCTTCTTAGCCGATCAGCCCCTCGCGATTCCTGCCGTTTCGAAGGCCTCGGCCACGGCCAGCACGCGCCCGTCCTGGCCGCGCGCCCCTACGATCTGCAGCCCGATCGGCAGCCCGCCCCCGGTCCTGCCCGCCGGGATCACCGCCGCTGGCTGCTGGGTCAGGTTGATCGGGTAGCTGAAGCCGGCCCACTCGGTCCAACGGCCGAGGCCCGAATCCTCCGGCACCTCCAGCCCGGCGGTGAAGGGCAAAATGGCCGCCCCCGGCGAGACCAGCACGTCGAAGCGGGTGAGCGCTGCGTCCATGGCGATGCCGAACGCCGCGCGCATGCTGCTGGCGCGGATGAACTCGGCGGCCGTGATCTTCAGCCCGGCGTCCGCGATCGCCTGGAAGCCGGGGTCGTGCTTGGCCCGGGCTCCGGCCGGCACCATCTCGCGCCTGGCCGCGGCACCGGAGAACCAGAGGGTCTGGAACACCGCATGGAGGTCCTCGCCCGGCAGGTCGAACGGCTCGACCTCCGCACCCGCCGCCGCCAGCGCCTGCACCACCTGGTCGATGCGCGCCGCCACCTCCGGATGGACGCTGCCAGATGGCGGCCGGCTCCAGTAGCCGACCTTCAATCCGGCGATCTTCTCGGCCGCGGCGGCCAGGCTCGGGAAGGCGCCCGGCTGCTGGTACCAGTCGCGCGGATCGGGTCCGGCCATGACCGCCAGCATCGCCCTGGCATCTGCCACGGTGCGGGTCATCGGCCCGATATGGGCGACCGTGCCGAACGGGCTCGCCGGATAGGCCGCGACCCGGCCAAAGCTGGGCTTCAGCCCGACGATGCCGGTAAACGTCGAAGGGATCCGGATGGAGCCACCGCCATCGGTGCCCAGGTGGAACACCCCGGCACCCACGGCCGCCGCCACCGCGGCCCCGCCGCTGGAGCCGCCGGGCGTGACGTCCGGCCGGTGCGGGTTGCGGGTGACGCCGAAGCCGGGGCTGTCGGTCAGCGCCTTCCAGCCGAACTCCGGCGTGGTGGTGAGCCCCAGGAAGACCAGGCCCGCCGCACGCATCCGTGCCACTGACGGCGCATCCTCGGTGGCCTCGACCGCCGGCACCGACACCGTGCCGTAGCGCACCGCCTGGTCCTTCATCCAGACAATGTCCTTGATGGTCGCCGGCACGCCGTCCACCTCGGACAAAGGCGCCTTTTCCTGCCAGCGCCGCTCCGATTCCCTGGCCTGGGTCAGGGCACCCTCATGGTCGATCCGGGTGAACGCGTTGAGCTCGGGCTGGACCGCCTCGGAGCGATCGAGCACCGCCTTTGCCACCTCGACCGGGGAGAAGGTGCCCTTGGCATAGCCGGCGGCCAGCTCGGCAGCGCTCATCCGGCAAAGTTCGCTGGCCCCGGCGAGGGGGTCGCGTGGCATCGTCATCCGGTTCCGGTCCCTGTCGTTCTTGTGCGGCGGAACGGTAGCGACATCCCGTTCTCCCACAAAATGTATAATTGATATTGTCCTTGTACATTCGGTGGCGGAGTTTGCCCGGGCCGCGATCATCCCGGCGAGCCTGCCCAGGACGAAGGCATGCGCCTGAGCCTCCGCCAGATCCGCTATGTCGCCGAGGTCGCGAGGCTCGGCAGCATCCAGGCCGCCGCCCGCAGCCTCGCCATCTCGCAGTCGTCGATCCTGGCCGCGATCGCACGGGCGGAGGAGGCGGCCGGCGGTGCGGTGTTCGACCGCCGGCCGGCCCGGGGCGTCACCGTCACGCCGGTGGGCGAGCGGTTTCTCCACGCCGCGCGTGGGCTGCTCGCCGCCCAGGCGGAATTCGCCCGGGCGATCGACGTTCTGGCCGAGGGCACCCCGCCCGCGGTGCGGATCGGCTGCTTCGAGCCGTTCGGGTCCCTGTTCATGACCAGCGTGGTGCGCCGCTACCTGGACGAGGTCGGCCCGGTGGAAGTGTCGCTGATGGGCGGCAACCAGTCCGAGATGCACGACTGGCTGGCGGCCGGCATGGTCGACGTGGCCGTGGCCTACGACATCGGGCCGAGCTTTGCCGCGAGCCGCACGCCGATCTGCGGAGTGCCGACCCACGCGATCCTGCCGGCCAGCGACCCGCTGGCGAGCCTGCCGGCCGTCCGCATCATGGACCTCGCCGAGAGGCCGCTGGTCCTGCTCGACCTGCCGCACACCTCACACTTCCTCCTGGCGGTGTTCGAGCTCTATGGCCGCCAGCCAAGGGTGCAGATGCGCACCCGGACCTATGAGACCGTGCGCAGCGCGGTGGCGGCAGGCCTGGGTGTTTCGGTCCTCAACATGCGGCCCCTGTCCAGTTCCTCGCCGGACGGGCGCGGCCTGGTGCGCCGGCCGATCCTGGACGAACTGCCGGTGCCGACCCTGATGGTCATGGACATCTACGGCGCCCACAAGCCGCGCTTCGTCCGCCGCCTGATCGCGCTCATCCAGCGCTTCTTCGCCGAAGCGGGCCCGCGCAGCTTCGCGGTCACCCTGCCGGAGCGCGAGAGCTCGCTACTTCGGCCCTGAGCCGGAGGTGGGACCGCGGATGCCGCCGCGCACCAGCGCCGCCCCGGCATCGGCGGGCAGTGCGAGGAACACCGGCAGGGCGGACAGGGCGACCAGGCCGGCGCACAGGAAGGCGAACCGGAACTCGGCGACGCCCAGCTCCCCGGCACCATGCAGCCAGCGGGCCAGGTCCAGCGACACGGCCGCGATCGTCACGCCCAGGGAGACGGAAACCTGCTGGACCACGCTGGCGATGCTGGTCCCCTGGCTCTGCCGCTCGTCGGGCAGGTCGGCCATCGCCAGCGTGTTGAGCGAGGTGAACTGCAGCGAGCGGGTGAGCCCAGCTAGCACCAGCACTCCCGCCATCACCAGCCAGGGCGTGCCGTGGCCGAACAGGATCGGCGCCACCAGCAGGACCGCGCTGATCCCGACATTCACGATCAGCACCTGGCGGAAGCCGAACCGGTCCAGCACTGGCCGGGCCAGTGGCTTCATCAGGAAGGCCCCGAATGCCGTGGCGAAGGTGGTGAGCCCGCTGGTGAGCGGGTCCAGGCCCAGCGCCAGCTGCAGGAGCAGGGGCAGCAGGAAGGGCGTGGCGCCGGCCCCGGCGCGGAACAGGAACCCGCCCAGCATCCCGGCGCGAAAGGTGTCGATCCGCAGGAGCCGGAGGTCGAGCAGCGGGTGGGCATGGCGCAGCGCATGGCGAACATAGAGCCAGCCGGTGACGAGGCCGGTCAGCGCCAGGAGGCCCGCCAGAAGCAGCGGCCGGTCGCCCGTGCCGAAGAACGCCTCGGCCGCCACCACCGAGGCCAGGCAGACTGCCAGTAGGCCGAAGCCCTGCAGGTCGAAGCCCGGCACGTCCCGCGCGTCGATCCTGGGCATCAGGAACCAGGCCGCCACCAGCGCCAGGGCACCCACCGGCAGATTGATCCAGAAGATCCAGCGCCAGTCGGCGACCGTGACGATGAAGCCGCCCACCGGCGGGCCCAGCAGCGGGCCGATCAGCGCCGGCATGGTGAACCACGCCATCGCACCCACCAGCTCGTGCTTGGGCACCAGGCGCAGGATGACGAGGCGGCCGACCGGCACCATCAAGGCACCGCCCATCCCCTGCAGCGCGCGCCCGGCCACCAGTTCCGGCACGCTACCGGCTAGGCTGCACAGGAGCGAGGCGGTGCAGAACAGCACGATCGCGAGCGTGAACACCCGCCGCGCGCCGAACCGGTCGGCGATCCAGCCGCTGGCCGGCACGCACACGGCGAGGCTGACCAGATAGGTGGTGAGCGCCAGCTTCAGATGGACCGGGTCGGTGCCGAAGTCCGCCGCGATCGTGGGCAGCGCCGTCACCAGGACGGTGCTGTCCAGATTCTCCATGAACAGCGCCGCCGCCACCACGACGATCACCAGACGCTGACGCGCGTTGCCCGACAAGCCCTGCCACCTCCAGCGGGGCGCGGCACCCCTTCAGGGGGCGCCTCGTGCTGCCGCAGTCACGCTGCCGCGGAAGGCGCCCGGCTGGTAGATAGTGCGGCCTCGCGCTCCAGCCACGTCCGAAGCTCGGCCAGGATGTTCACGAGCCCGTCCGGCTCCGCCCTGGCCACCGCCTCATCCAGCGGATACCAGCGGCGCTCGCGCTGACCCTTTTCTGGCCAGTCGGGCAGCTCGCGCTCGACGTCCAGGCGGAAGACCTCGATCTCGTACGCGACCGCGTTGCCATCGGCGCGGCGCTTGAAGTCGCGGTAGCGGCCGAGCGGCTGGCGGTCGATCCGCCCGAGCAGCCCCGCCTCCTCGAACGCTTCGCGCGCCGCCAGCTTGTGCGGCGCCACGCCCTTCTCGGGCCGCCCCTTGGGAATGATCCACCGGCCGGCGCCGCGCGAGGTCACCAGCATGATCATGGGCTCGCCCTCGTGAACGGCGACCGGCACCGCGCCGTACTGAATGCGCACCGGTCTCCCGTCCTTTCCCGGATAATTCAGCCAATTCAACTCGCAAGATAGTGAACCTCCGGCGCATCTTCCAGGCCGGCGGCGATTGCGGGGCGAGTTGTCCACTCATTCGTGGCAGCCGAACAACATTCCACCGCCCAACCCGGTTCCGGAACGTGCCCGATCATGCGGGATTGCAGTCGACGGTCAGTCGAACCCGCCGGGAATATATTCTACAGCCCGCCCCTTTCTCGCACTGGACTAGGTGGACGGAGGCATCCGAGTGGATTCGTGCTCATCTTCTGGCGCTTCGTGACAGCTCGATGACAACCGGCAATGGCTGAAGAGACGGTCACCATCTCGCGCACCGCGCACATCGCCGCTCGGTCAGCCCTCGCGCATGGCTTCGCCGACCAGGCGCAGCGCCTGGTCCACCATCTGGTCGATGTGCAGCCCGATATCGACCACCAGCGGCCGCTCGTCCGGCCCGGGCGGCTCCAGCGTCTCGATCTGGCTGTCGAGCAGGCTGGTCGGCATGTAGTGGCCCTTGCGCTTGGCCATCCGCTCCGCGATCACCGACTTCTCGCCGTCCAGGAACAGGATCCGCACGCGCTCCCGGTCGCCCACCACCTTGTCCCGATAGATGCGCTTGAGCATCGAGCAGGTGATCACGCCGGATTCGCCTGCTGCCAGCCGCGCGTCGATCCAGGCGGCCACCTTGTCCAGCCAGGGCCAGCGGTCCTCGTCGGTGAGCGGGATGCCCCTGGACATTTTCGCGACGTTCGCCGCCGGGTGCAGCGCGTCGCCTTCCTGGCTCGGCCAGCCATGCTTCTCGGCGATCGCCTCGGCGACTGTGGTCTTGCCGGAACTGGTGACGCCCATCACCACCACCACGAGGTTCTTCATCGAGTTCCCTGATCCTCTCTACTTATTGCTGTGGGCATCAGCGTGCGCACGCCGTCCGGCTCCGCCACCAGCACCCGTTCGGCCCGGTCGATGAACAGCCCCGTCTCGACCACGCCCACCAGCAGCTTCAGCATCCGGTCCAAGGCCGGCGGGTCGGCGATGGTTCCAAAGGCGCAGTCCAGGATGAGATTGCCGCCATCGGTACGAAAGGGCGCAGCCTCCCCGCCGCGCAGCACCGGCTGTCCGCCCAGGGCGGCGATCTGTCGGGCGCTGGCCTGCCAGCCGAACTCGACCACCTCCACCGGCACGGGCAGGGTCAGCCGGTCTGACAGCTTGCGCCCGTCCACCACGATCACCAGCCGGGCGCTGGCCGCCGCCACGATC